>NZ_JBLIYY010000015.1:0-91338 GCF_057480965.1 Acinetobacter sp. P37
TACACGTGGTGTTGCATACTGCCCGCACTGTGACGGCCCATTGTTTAAAGGTAAACGTGTTGCAGTCATCGGTGGTGGTAACTCAGGTGTAGAAGCAGCAATTGACCTTGCTGGTATTGTAGAGCATGTAACACTTGTTGAGTTTGATACTAAGCTTCGCGCTGACCAAGTCCTTCAAGACAAGTTAAACAGCTTACCGAATACCACTGTGATCATGAATGCATTGTCTACAGAAGTGGTCGGTGATGGTTCACAAGTGACTGCATTGAACTACAAAGACCGTGCAACTGATGAAATCAAAACGATTGAATTGGCTGGTATCTTCGTACAAATCGGTTTGTTACCAAACACTGATTTCTTAAAAGAAACAGCAGTTGAACTTTCAAACCGTGGTGAGATCGTAATTAACGAGCGTAACGAAACCAATGTAAAAGGTGTATTTGCTGCCGGTGACTGTACAACAGTGCCATACAAACAAATCATCATTGCGACAGGTGAAGGCGCGAAAGCTTCATTATCTGCTTTTGATTACATCATCCGCTCTGGTCAATAATTCAATTTAGACAGAACAGCAAAAGCCAGTTTTCGAACTGGCTTTTTTTATGACTGAAAATTCATGTCTTGTTTCATTTATAAATTAGCAATAAAACAAATATTTAACTCTCTGACGCTTTTCATTTACACAATAATGAGCAAAACAAACCGTTTAAAACTTGTACAGCAGCTTATTTGCACATTAAGATAAAACAATCATCACGGATTGATGGTTGACAATAACAACAAGAATGTTGGTCAAATTCGACTAAATGGAGAAAAGCAATGCACTATCAATATCACTGTGCTTGTTGCAACAAAGTATTGGCTTCAAGCGATAAAGAATGTTCCGAATGTGGCTCGCATAATATCCGTAGCCCATATGGCTTTTGGATATTTTGCATACTCAGTTGTTTGGCTGTTGCCATTCTATTTAAAAGTGTCCAAGTGTATTTGCAAAAGCATGATACTGAAGCGACAACCCAACTCAACATCTTTGAAGTACTCAAGCAAGATGGTAAAAATTAAGCTTTTTTACAACAGCCCAATACAGCCCTATGAACAAGCTGGCAATTTGTAAAATTTTAGCTAAGCTGAATTTAAGCACCGTTATAGGGTCGCGTTAAAGTCATTCAAAGAGATAAGTTAAAATGATGAAAGCCTGAATGATTTCAGGCTTTTTTATGCGCTAGCATCGCCCTGCTCACTTATCTTCACGAGGAAAATTCTTTAAACTATGACAATAGCAATGAGGTTCTAGACGATGGTGCAGTTAATCAAAAAAGGCGGTTTACGTGAACGCGCCAATCGTAGCCGATCATACAAAGGTTCTGAAAATACCGAAACCACCCTCAAGCCAAACCGCTATCGTGATCATGCTGAAACCACCGATGTTGCACAAGATCCATCAAATACAGCACCATCCAAAGACCAAGATCAAACCAATCCAGAGCAATAAAATTGGCACATAAAAAAAGCCAAGTTCTAAAACTTGGCTTTCGCTTTGCTGACAGCAATATATTCACTGCCCTTATAGATTGAACATTCTAATTGCGTCGAACCACAGCCAAATTGCAAAAATTAAAAATAACGCCCCTGAAACTACATCAATATAACTACCTGACCGTTGGTAGAGTGCTTTAATTTTAGGCAAAGACATAATCATCATAAACAAACTAAACACAATAAAGGTCTGAATCGGAATAATGACAGCTAGCTGTGCTTTTAGGTTACTACTGGCTGATGAACTCAACGCCAGTGAGAACACACTACTAAAATAAATCAATGTTTTCGGATTGGCTAAATTTGTAAATAAACCTAATAAAAAATAATTTTCAGTTTTCTGCTGACTTAAGGCCTGCCCATCTTCTAAATTGGCTGTTTGATTTAAACTTTTAAGCCCACCACTAAACATCGCCCAACCCATTTTCGCTAAGAAAAATCCACCAACAGCCATTAAAACTTGTTGTATCCATGGAAATTGCTCAACCAGCACCGTAAAGCCCAATAAGGTTAAAACGACCCATATCACAATCCCGACAGAGATTCCCGCAATAATTTTTAAGGTATTTGCACGGGTTGTTGATGCAGCACTTTTAGCAATTAATAATACGTCTGGACCTGGACTCAACTGCGCAACAAAATGAAGCACACAGATGGTGAATAACAGTGACATGCAAGCTGATTCATTTGAATTAAAACGTGAAGATTATATCGCTTGTTCAATTTTTTTGTTGGCAACACAATGTTTATTTTTAGGCCGTATCAAAATTTACGCAAAAAAAAAGCCGAATACACATTCGGCCTTTCATACTGAGTTAATTATTTTTTATTGACATCTTTCAGTTCAATTTGTTTCGCATCTGGCGTCACTTCACGAGCTTCACCATCAATAACGGATGAATCACGACCTGATTGCTGATTTTGCATATCTTGCATTTGACGCATCATATCTGCAAATGGGTTCTGACCTTGAGCACCGCCCATGCCTCCCATATCGCCCATCATGCCACCCATCATTTTTTCCATCATGGCTTGCTGACGCTTCATCATTGTTTTCATCATGACTGCTTTCATGGCATTTTGTACAGGTGGAATCAAAATAAGTAATGCCATAATATCTGAGATTAGACCCGGTAACAGCAATAAGAAACCAGCCAAAATTTTTGGTAAATTTCCAGTTAAAGCTGGATCATTACTCATTTGACCTGCTTGCATTTGCTGCATTTGAGGCATCAGACCTGATGAATATTTACGGATAATATTCATCCCTATAAAGAAGGCCGCCACGAACCAGAAAAAGACATACCACATGCTGCCGACGAGGTCGCCCACACCGATCCAGACAAACACTTCCAGGATCAAGCCTGCTAAAATCAGAAGAAATAATTTCATGAAAATTAAACAAATCTCAGTAAATTAATTTAAGGTGTTGCGTTCAACTGCTCAATCACTATCAAGCTTTTTTGACACGCTTATGTAACAATATGGGCATTATTTTATTTTTAAAGGGCAAATAGGGCAAACATGTCATTAATTATCGGTATTGACCCTGGGTCTCGCCTAACTGGTTACGGCATCATCGAAAAGGATGGTTCTAAACTACGTTTTGTCGATGCTGGCACCATTCGTACCGAAACTACAGAAATGCCTGAACGCTTAAAACGTATCTTTGCTGGTATTGATCGTATCGTAAAGTTTCACGGGCCTACTGAAGCTGCGGTTGAACAAGTATTTATGGCTCAAAACCCTGACTCGGCCTTAAAATTAGGTCAAGCACGCGGTGCTGCCATTGCCGCTTTAACCAATTTAGATTTACAAGTCGCTGAATATACTGCACGTCAAATCAAACAATCTGTGGTCGGCTATGGGGCTGCTGATAAAGAACAAGTCCAAATGATGGTTATGCGCATTCTGAACCTAAGCATCAAACCCCAGCAGGATGCAGCCGATGCTTTGGCTGCCGCAATTTGTCATGCGCATGCGTCTGGTAGTATGAGTAAAATGGCTGTACTGAATGCCTTAGGTGGTATGGCTCGTGGCCGAAGCCGTGTAAGCACTCGACGTCGGTAAATATTCCTCAAATCATATAGCTCAGTAATTCAGACTGTTTTCAAAACCCCACTCAATCTAGTGATCAAACTTAGCGAATCATTTTAAAACCCCTATAGTCTAATTCATGCATTGGAATTTCTTGCTGATCGATTTTAGTTACGTCTGCTCGTAAAGGCCCCACCAGACTGTGTTTAAGTATTTTATGAATGGCGTCTTCAGTTCCAATAATCAGCGCTTCAACTTCGCCCGTCGCTAGATTTTTCACATAGCCATTTAAACCAAGTGCAATCGCTTGCTGTTCAAACCAACGACGATAACCAACACCCTGCACTTTACCTTGAATTCGCAATTTAACTGCATGCATTTTAGTCTTCAACTCCTGAATGATTAACCACATGATAAACCGCTTGGGCCATATCCTGTGCCTGCAAACCTCGCATCCCCGATTTCGCCAATACATCACCTGCTAAAGCATGCAGGCTTACGATTTCATGCAGATGTATTTGCTGATGGAATTGTGCTTTTAAACTTGCAATCATCCCTGCAAGCACATCTCCCATACCGCCTGTACCCATTCCTGCATTACCTGCGGTGCAAATCCAAAGTTGATCTTCGAGTATCAAGCTGCCTGCGCCTTTAAGCACCCATTGACCTTGAAATTTTTCTTTTAAATACTGAATTGCTTGTAAACGATCTGCTTCAACTTCAGCAGTAGTAATACCCAGTAATTTCGCAGCTTCACCCGGATGTGGCGTTGCATAGGTTCGTGCATTCAAATTTTTAGGTGCTTCAGCTAGAAACCATAAGGCATCTGCATCCAAAACAATTTCCAAGGTTGACTGCTGAATCAATGGAAACCATGACTGAAACTGCTGTTGTGCCCAATCGTCACGACCAAGCCCCATGCCAAAGCTAATCGCATCGACATGATCGATCAGTTGCTGAATCACTTCTGTAGTTAAAGCATTGATATCGCGTAGCATAATATTCGGTGCGCGCGCCAAAATTGCGGTGTGATGTCGTGCATCACAAACAACCGTGACCTTACCTGCACCTGCATGGAATGCAGCCTCAGCAGCCATAATCACCGCCCCACCCATTTCAGCATGCCCACCAACTACCAAAACATGGCCATAACTGCCTTTATGACCAAAAGCTTGACGCGCAGGTAAGGCTATTTTCTGCGGCGACAAATACGCAAGTGGCTCTAGCTCTGCATCAGTCGGTATACATGCCATCACCGCAACTTCACCTGCATATTCCTTCGCTTGACCTGTAAATAGCCCTGCTTTTAGACCCAATGCCGTAAAGGTATAATCAGCTTGAAATGCGATGGGTAAAGGCTGCCCTGTATTGGCATGTAAACCGCTTGGAATATCAATCGCAACTTTGAGTCCCGTGCATGCATTTAATCGTTGAATAATGGCTTGCCATTCGCTAGAAAGTTCACGATTGAGCCCTATACCAAATAATGCGTCGATATAAACGTCATAGTCATGCTGAAAATCAAAATGTGTATAGATCTTGAGCTTGTGATCTATCGCTTCTTGTACAGCAGAATGTAAATCTTTCGATGCTCCAATTTCAGCGGCGTAAATATCGACTTGAAAGCCTGCTTGCTGTAGGTATTGCGCTGTAAGATAGCCATCTCCTGCGTTATTGCCCTGTCCACAACATACAGCGATATTTTTTAAATTTTGCTGCTTTAACCTTGGAATGAGTTGCTGAGCAATCGACCATGCGACCTGCTGCATCAGACCATAACTGCTATTGTGCTGAGCAAACCAACGCTGCTCCCAAGCTTGAATACTTTGGCTAAGATAAACAGGGCTATGGTAAACTTGCAGACGCATTGTTTTTCCTTGTTATGATTATGGCCGCTTCAACTCCTGCACAAAAAATTCCTGTCGATCAATATGATCCAGAAACCCTAAAAGCATGGATTAAAGCACAAGCCTTAAATTTAGGTTTTTCTGATTGTGTCATCGCAAAGCCAGATGCTCAAGAGGAACTCCCTCGTTTTAAAGAATATTTAGAACGTGGTTATCATGGCGATATGAAATTCCTAGAGGAAAACCTTGAAAAACGTGCCAATCCCGCACTTTTAGTCCCCGGCACCCGCAGTATTATCTGTGTCCGCATGGATTATTTGGTCGAAACCCCAAAACCACGTTATGTTCCTGATGAGCCAAATGCAGCCATCATTGCACGCTATGCACGAGGTCGTGACTACCACAAAGTCATGCGCGGTCGTCTAAAAACTTTGTCGAATATTATCCGTGAAAAAATCGGAGATTTTGAATCTAGACCCTTTGCCGACTCTGCACCAGTGTTTGAAAAATCCTTAGCTGAAAATGCAGGCATGGGATGGACAGGCAAACACACCTTACTGATCCATAAAAAATCAGGCTCATTTTTTGTATTAGGCGAGCTGTTTACATCACTCGATTTGCCTTTTGATTCGCCGGCAACCAAACATTGTGGTTCATGCAAAGCCTGTATTGATATCTGTCCAACTCAGGCCATCGTTGAGCCCTATATGTTAGATGCACGTAAATGCATTGCCTACTTAACCATCGAATACAAAGGCATCATTCCTGAAGAATTACGCCGTGGCATTGGCAACCGTGTGTTTGGTTGTGATGACTGTCAGCTCATCTGTCCATGGAATAGCTTTGCGCATAAAACTCAAATTGAGGACTTTTATCCACGTCATGGCCTCGACCAAGTGAGTTTATTAGATCTTTGGCAATGGGATGAAGCCACTTTTTTAAGCTGTACTGAAGGCAGTCCTATCCGACGAACAGGCTATCAAAGCTTTATGCGAAATATCGCGATAGGCTTAGGCAATGCACCATACAGTTCAAATATTGTTCAATCATTAAAAAATTCTCGCGAAAAACATGACGCGATTGTGCAAGTTCATATTGATTGGGCAATTGCAGAACAAAACTCAAAAATGCTTTAAGGACTTTTATTCTCTATTTTCCAGATCCTTACAAAGTTTTCATTTAAGCTAAAACTTAGTGACGTAATCCAAGAAAATTAATTTTTTAGCTCAAAATAAACATTGCAGCGATTGTGCTGTCATTTAGCATAACTTTGCAAGCATCTTAAATATCAAAAGTTCTTTGAAAAAGTCATTTCAATGCATTTTAGCTAAATTGCAATGTTACAAAATAGTCTTGGAAGTCTGCAAATTTTACGTATGATGATCTGCATTAGGCAGAAAATATGGATCATTTATGAGCTACCGAAATGACTGGACACATCCAGAAATACAAGAGTTGTATCAACAACCATTGATGGATTTATTATTCCAAGCACAGACCATTCACCGTGAATATTTCCAAGCCAATCATATTCAAGTCAGCACCTTACTTTCGATTAAAACCGGCAAGTGCCCTGAAGACTGTAAATATTGCTCTCAGTCTGCACATTATGACTCTGGATTAGAAGCTGAAAAACGTCTGGCTGTGGAAAAAGTCATCAATGAAGCGAAAGCTGCGCTTGCCTCAGGTTCTTCGCGTTTTTGTATGGGCGCTGCATGGCGCAATCCACATGAACGGGACATGCCCTATGTGCTAGAAATGGTGCGTGAAGTCAAAGCGCTGGGACTTGAAACCTGTATGACCCTTGGCATGCTGAATCAGTCTCAAGCAGAGCGCCTACATGAGGCAGGCTTAGATTATTACAACCATAACCTCGATACCTCTCGTGAGTATTATCCCAATGTCATTAGCACGCGTAGCTATGATGACCGTTTAACGACGCTAGACTATGTTCGCCAATCTGGAATGAAAATCTGTAGCGGCGGAATTGTGGGCTTAGGTGAAAGCCGTGATGACCGTATCGCCTTTTTGATGGAGTTGGCAACGCTGCCGATTCATCCTGAATCCGTGCCGATTAATCTCCTTGTCCCTATTCAAGGTACCCCACTTGCAGAGGTTGAGAAACTTGATGTGATCGAATGGATTCGCACCATTGCAGTCGCACGGATCATTATGCCAAAAAGCTATATTCGACTCTCTGCAGGTCGTGAATCCCTGAGTGATTCAGAACAAGCTTTGGCATTTATGGCAGGTGCAAATTCACTTTTTTCTGGTAAAAAACTGCTGACCACGCCAAATGCAGGCGAAGGCAAAGATCAGCTTTTATTTAGCAAACTCGGTTTAGTGGCTGAACAGCCCAAACCAAATGCTGCACAGCTTTCAACTGATGCCATGCAAATGGCTTAAAATAAGCCCCGAAGTTCGGGGCTTAGATCAATTGAATGATCAGTGATAGGTTTCAATGTGCAATGCAAGAGATGGTGCGAACAAATGAAATGGCTAAATCACCATGAGTAGGGAAAATATATTGTTTACTTAGCAAAGTTATGTGCTGTTATTAAAATTCCATAGCCTGCATTTAAATAATCCCCTTCACGGATGATGTCTTGGCCATTGACATGTTGAACCACCAATTGCTGCTGAATCACATCATAATGAAAAGATTCATAGCAATCTTGATGTTGTAATAACCATGCAATGGTATCTGCCATATTGGCATCGACGGTATAACGCTCGGCTTGAAAATCTTTACTCATATCTGCATAAAAACTGTGAATGTATTTCTATTTTAATGATTTAAAATTTAGCGGCATTAAAAAAGTGAGCTTTCGCTCACTTTTTTTTGGCTGAGACTCTGCATTACTTTGTCACACCGCACTTACGACATTCCTTGTGCGAACCGATTTCTTCCATTTGCTCGTATTCGTAAATATGCATGCAAAATAGTTTTCTGAATAATTGAAGCATGTTGTTAAAACTCCCATTTATTTATTAATTTGCTTCTGAATATTTCGTCCTGAAATATTATGAACATGCCTAAAACACGCCATAGCTAATTTATTATCATATTTTTCCAATGAGTCAAATATCTTTACTTTAAAATGACACAATTTCGGATAATCGGTTATTTTTAAGCCTCCCTTATATTCACCTGAGTTATAAGGATTTTTATTAATATCAACATCACAGATATAGATTAATTTTCAGCAAATTTCGCACAAAAAAACTCCCCCTTAGGAGAGTTTTTTCAAATAGATGATCACATGAGTAACGTTATTCACAAGCCCAGATTTAAACGTTCTGACTGGCAAACTTCGCACGTGCAGCATGCAATTTTTTATAGCTATCAATCAGACGTAAATGACGATCTAAACCTTCAAGTTGCATATTGGTTTCAGTTAAACCGTAGAAGCGAAGACTGCCATCCATTGAACCAATCACTGCATCCATACGTTCGTCACCAAACATACGACGGAAATTATGTTCATAGTCATTGAGATCTAAGTCATCGTCCAATTCAACTTCTAAAACCACATTCATGCATTGATAGAACAAACCACGTTCAACTGTATTAGTGTTGTACTGAAGGAAGGTTTCGACCAACTCTTTTGCTTCTTCAAATTCTTGTAAGGCAATATAGATCAGTAGTTTGAGCTCAAGAACCGTTAATTGGCCCCATACGGTATTGTCATCAAACTCAATCCCGATGAGCGTCACAATATCCGTGTAATCATCCACCTCAAGCTCTTCTAAGCGCTCAACCAGTGATACTAACTCATCTTCATCTAGGCGATGAATGTTTAAAATATCTTCACGGAAGTCCAAAGCTTTGTTGGTGTTATCCCAAACCAAGTCTTCAACCAAATACACTTCAGAATAACCCGGAACCAAAATACGACATGCCGTAGCACCAAGATGCTGGTAGACCGCCATATACACTTCTTTGCCCATGTCTTCTAGAATCGCAAACATCGCTGCAGCTTCTTCCGCATTGGCATTTTCACCTTCAGATGTGAAATCCCACTCTACAAAATCATAGTCTGATTGTGCGCTAAAGAATTTCCAAGATACCAAACCACTTGAGTCAATAAAGTGTTCTACAAAGTTATTTGGCTCAGTGACTGCATTTGAGCTAAACGTTGGTTTTGGTAGATCGTTTAGACCTTCAAAGCTTCGGCCTTGTAGAAGCTCGGTTAAGCTACGCTCTAAAGCTACTTCGAGTTTAGGGTGCGCACCAAAAGATGCAAAAACCCCACCAGTACGTGGATTCATTAAGGTTACGCACATCACAGGGTACTGACCACCAAGTGAAGCATCTTTTACCAATACAGGAAAACCTTGTTCTTCTAAGCCTTGAATACCCGCAACAATACTTGGATATTTGGCTAAAACCGCTTCTGGTACATCTGGTAGAGCCAATTCACCTTCTAAAATCTCACGTTTGACCGCACGCTCAAAGATTTCCGATAAACATTGCACTTGAGCCTCAGCCAAGGTATTCCCTGCACTCATCCCGTTTGACAAGTATAAATTTTCAATCAAGTTTGATGGGAAATACACTGTTTCACCGTCGGACTGACGGACAAATGGAAGAGAGCAAATACCGCGTGCTATATTTCCTGAATTGGTGTCATATAGATGTGTACCTAATAACTCATTTTCTGGGTTATAAATTTCACGTGTATAGTCATCTAAGATTTCAGTAGGTAACTCGCCTTCTGGGCCGGGTTGGAACCATTTTTCATCTGGGTAATGCACAAAGTCAGCATTGGCAATCTCTTCACCCCAGAACTGGTCGTTATAGAAGAAGTTGCAATTGAGACGTTCAATAAATTCACCCAAAGCCGAAGCTAATGCGCTTTCTTTGGTTGAGCCTTTACCATTGGTAAAACACATTGGCGATTGTGCATCACGAATATGTAGAGACCAAACATTCGGTACGATGTTACGCCATGACGCGATTTCAATCTTCATGCCTAAACCAGCCAAAATACCTGACATATTGGCAATGGTTTCTTCTAATGGCAGATCTTTACCTGGAATAAACGTGGTACTGTCTGACGCTAAATTTGGCATAAGTAAAGCTTGTGCATCTGCATCAATGCTTTCTACTTCTTCAATGACAAATTCAGGACCAGTTTGAATGACTTTTTTAACCGTACAGCGGTCAATTGAACGCAAAATACCTTGACGGTCCTTTTCAGAAATATCCGCAGGCAGTTCAACTTGAATTTTGAAAATTTGCTTATAGCGGTTTTCAGGATCAACAATATTATTTTGTGATAAGCGAATATTGTCTGTCGGAATGTCTCGCGCTGCACAATACACTTTTACAAAATACGCTGCACATAATGCTGAAGACGCTAAAAAGTAGTCGAATGGTCCGGGAGCAGAGCCATCGCCTTTATAGCGAATAGGTTGGTCGGCAATTACCGTGAAGTCATCAAATTTGGCTTCTTGTCGAAGGTTATCGAGATAATTAACCTTAATTTCCATGTGGGCACCTAAATATTCTTATGTGTCAGTGCAACACATAAAAATGAAAACATAAGCCGAATAACTCTAGGACATTGACTTAAAAATGTGAGGCCAGTACCAATCTAAGCGCTGTTGGGCACGGTACTGACAAGAATGGGCATTATTATAAGGTTATTTTGACTGTTTGATAACTTTTGTCGTGATTTACATCACGATAGGATTCGGCATTTTGTGCATTTTGATCGAATCCAAGCTCAACTGCTGCAACTACAGCCAATTTGTTGTGTTAGTGTGCAGCCGTGAAGAAAAAGGCTTGTCTTTTAAAAAAATCTTCGCTAGTATGCTTTTCGTCTGAACTTGTTGATAAATAACACATTCAGAATATAGGGCCTATAGCTCAGTTGGTTAGAGCAGCGGACTCATAATCCGTTGGTCCACAGTTCAAGTCTGTGTGGGCCCACCATATAAAACAACCCCTTACGTGCATTAATCGTGAGGGGTTTTTTAATGTTAAAAACTAAATAAAGTCAGTCTAAGCCTTTAAAAGATATGGCAGATAACATATAGATACGTACAAAATTTCAAGCCAACTTGAGTAAGCCACGATTGGTTAATACGAGAAGTGGGTTTCAAAGAAATACATTCAAGAAAAATTTAAAATCTTAAGTTCTAAATACCCGTAAATTAAGTCACGATTTGTTATACTTAAAAGATATTATTTTATTCATTATCAGCAAATGTTTTTTGATTCATGATTTTTAGAGATACTACATATTTCGCATTTTAAAAGCGCAAATATTAAGACTCAACCTGTTCAGGCTTTCTTAAGTCCAAATAAAACTCAACAATTGACCAAATAACAATCAAAGCAAACATAGCAACAGCGAATAACACAGCAGTTAAATAAATCATGCTTGAGTTCTCCGTTAGAAATCGAGTTAAGACCAACAGGCTAAAATTTTTAACCTACGACAAAAGTCTAATAAGAATTTCTGACGGTGCCTAGCCATATTTAGCAAATTTTTAAGAGTATTTTTATCTATGATGATAGCTTTGCTATATAAAATTTAACCGATTTATTGCTAAAAAGTATAATTTTTCAATCCGCCCTTCTTATTCCGATTTGAAATATCTGCACAATTCAGATCAAAGCTCACTTAAATCCTCTTGACTCATGATCCAAACAAGCAGAAATTACACCTTTTTAAAATCACCGTATCACCGACTATGTTGAAAAAGTTTATTGGCGAATCTGCATTTAAATTGGCAGGCTGGAAATACCACGTAGAACCTGATGTTTTAGAAAATAAACAAGTGATCGTCGGCTTTGAACACACCTCAATGATGGATGCTGTTCTTTCACTGGCCCTTTGCCAAATTTACGACATTAAAATTCACACGCTGATTAAAAAAGAACTCTTTAAAGGTCCATTTAAACCTGTTCTTGAAGCGATTGGCGGTATTCCTGTAGACCGTAAAGCCAATAAAGACATCGTGACTCAAATGGTTGAGCATTTTGAAGCTAGCGAAAAATTTAATTTAGTCATTGCTCCAGAAGCGACCCGTGCAGTACGTGGTGAAACACGAAAACCAATTCGTACAGGCTTTTGGTATATTGCTAAAGCAGCAGGTGTGCCGATTGTATTAATGTATGCCAACTCAAAAACCAAACAAGGTGGTATTTTTGGCAAGATTTACCCGACTGAGCTCGATCACGATTTAGCTTTAATTAAGCAACTCTATAAAGATAAAGTAGGTTTAGATATCGTGATCCCAGAACCTAAAAATAAAGACTAAGCACCATTCACGTTTTAACGATATATGTATTCAAAGATATAAATGTATCGTGCTCCACGCATTGTACATTTATATCTTCCTGTTATAACAAGATCAGACTCCCCCTTTTTGCCCGATTCTCATCATAAGAAAAATTACAGTACGGGCGTTTAGACATTTCGCATTATTTTCTCAAATTTGGATATTTTTTTTTCAACTACTCAATTCATGAAATCCAGTACTTTCACACAAAAAAGCCATTATGGTAGAATTTGCTCAATTTGATAGGCATAAGGCCAATCTACAAGGAGCATATTTCGCATGGCGGGTCATTCCAAGTGGGCTAATACTAAGCATCGTAAAGCAAAACAAGATGCAAGCCGCGCTAAAGTATTCACAAAATTTATCCGTGAAATCGTGACAGCTGCACGCTTAGGCGGCGGTGATGTAGCGTCTAACCCACGTTTACGTGCTGTTGTTGAAAAAGCATTAGTTGCAAACATGACACGTGACACCATTAACCGTGCGATCCAACGTGGTGTGGGCGGTGAAGAAAATACCGATCTAAAAGAAGTAACCTACGAAGGATATGGCGTTGGTGGTGTTGCGGTCATCATTGAAACAATGACGGATAACTTGAACCGTACTGTTCCTGACGTTCGTCATTGCTTCTCGAAAACTGATGGTAATTTAGGTACTGCAGGTTCAGTGGCTTATATGTTTACCAAACGTGGTGAGATTACTTTTGAAGATGTTTCTTTAGAAGATCAAATCATGGACATCGCTTTAGAAGCAGGTGCTGAAGACATCGAAGTAGATGAAGATGAAATTCTAGTTATCACCACACCTGAAACTTTCGGTGAGGTTCAGGATGCACTTGCAGCAGCAGGTTTAAAATCTGATAACGCCGAAGTGGTCATGAACCCTTCAACTAAAGCGTTAATTTCAGATATCGAACAAGCGAAAAAAATCATCAAAATGATTGATATGTTTGAAGATCTAGACGACGTTCAAAACGTGTATACCAACGTTGAATTTACTGATGAAGTAATGGCTGAGTTAGAAGCTTTATAATTCAATCGAGTGAAGTATAAAACGCACCCTTCGGTGCGTTTTTTATTGCCTAGCTTTCAACTGTTTGAGTTTATATATGAGGGCTGCATTTAAACCTTATTTAATAAGCCATTACAGTTAAAAACATTATATTGTTTAATTACAAAGCTCGAATGTAATGCAACCACATGTTCAATTTTACCAATACGTTTGAGTAAAATTTCACTATAATTTTCCATATCACGCGCAACGACTTCCACAATAAAATCGGCAGACTGCCCTGTCACTAAAAATGCATTAATCACTTCTGGAATACTTTCAAGTTCTTCTAAAAATTTAGCAAAGGTATCTGTATCATGTTTGCTTAAGGACACCTGCAGCAGCACATGCAAACTAAATCCCAATTTTTGATAATTAATTTCACGTTTCAGACCACTGATAATATTGTGATCAATCAATTGTTTGATCCGACGATGAACTGAACTGACCGATAAATTCACCCGCTCTGACAGTTCATTTAAATTGACATCTTCATGGGTCAAAATTTCTAAAATTTGTTTATCAAAACGGTCTAGTTCCATCAGTCTACTCCAGCCATTTTTGAAAACAGTGCTGATGATCCAGATTCATCAACACCTGTTGTCATTTTCAATGTTATTTTAACTTTTAAAATCAGCATTTATGTGCAAGTTTTCTCATGTATAGCATGATTTATTAAAAATAATAAAGCTCATATGCATTATGAACATAATAATTTGCATATATATCGTGTTTAAATGAATGTTTTTTCATCAAAGTTTAGTTTTTATATTCTAAATAACGTCTTTAGACAACCTACCAATAAAGCTTCTCGATGCATTCCATTGATCTGAATAAATCAATTTCAGATAAAAGGGAAAGATATTTTATTTATATTTTTCAATTTTTTATTTTTACTTTATTTTTCAATGTGCGCTCTATGTCACATTTCTTTTTTTTCACTTATTTACTTGGTTTGGTAATTACATTAAAAAATAGCGGCGGTTCATAAATATACAAAAAAACAAAAACGGAAGAATAAACATGGCAATTAAATCACTGAGTTCACTCAGCTCAAAATTAAGTTCTGTACTAAGTCCTTCCCTACAGCTCAGTACAATTAGCAGCACGGTCAGTAACCTACTTAGCCCACTTAAACCTACAACCAATATCACGGATACACTGACAGGATTATTGGGTAATTTAGGTGGCACAAAGTCTTTTGATTTTAGCGCACTGACTAAATCGCTTCCGCAAGTGATTAGCACGATTCAAAGTCTTACATCCAATAACGGTTCAAATTCGGATGCACTCAAGACTTTGATGACAACACTGCAACCGCTCCTACAAAATTTAGGTGGCAACGCTGGCTCAACAGAGATGAATCAGTTGGTTCAATCCTTACCTACCATTGTCAACAGCTTGCAAAGTTTACTGAGTAGCACCAATAATCAAGGTAATCTTCCTGACAATATCAGCAGCGCTGTAAATGCCATCAAACCACTGCTTGCTATGCTTGGAAGCGCAACTGGGTCAACGGATTCAACGCAAATTATCAATACATTCAGTCAAGTTTTAGAATATGCGCAACCCATTATTCAGATGATTGGGAGCTCGTCTTCTGGAAACATCGACTTTGGGCAAATTGCACAAGGTGCAACGACTGCCCTCCTGCCTTTATTAGCCTCAATCAATAAAGATAACTCAACTATTGATATGGAACAGTTGAGTCATGCTTTACCGACAGTGATTGAAAGTGTGACCAATCTAGTGACCGCCATTTCATCAGCCAACCAAGGGAATGTCCCTGAGACCATTTCAGGGGTGATCAAAGGACTTAATCCGCTGTTAGATTTACTGGCAAAAAGCGATGTCATCGATACGGATCAGGTTCAAACCGTCAAAGCGATTTATGATGTATTAAATAGCGTGAGCACCATTTTGGATGTGGTCAACAATCCATCCTTACTGACGCTTTCAACTGATTTAAATCAAGTAATTGATTCATTGAAACCAGTCATTGCTCTGATGGACAGTAATGGTGAAGCGACTCAGTTCCTCGATCAACTGACCATTCCAGATCTTGGCGATTTACTTGGCAATCTTGCTCCTGAAAAAATTGATCTTGGTTCTATCACGGATCAGTTCAACCAATTGACTGAAAACCTCACGGGCCAATTACCGAATATTAATGACCTATTGGAAAATTTAGGTTCTGCTCAAGGTGATTTTGATATCTCCACCATCATCCCAAGTATTAAGGATGCGCTAGGCAATATCTTCTACCCTGTTATGCCGCTGAATACTTTACAATCCGATAGTATCAGTCCAGTGCTGAATATTTTGGATATTCAACAACAAAGCTATATTTAAGGATTGAATGTCTGATGAAAAAGCGCGCTGTTAGGCGCGCTTTTTTAAAGCAGTATGACGCAAAGTTTTCATATAAAGAGCTTATACACCACGCCAATCTACCCGTGCGTTACGTTCTGTTTGGTATATACGTTGCACATATTGACCTAAAGGCAAATCGCTCAAATAGGCTTTGTAAGCTTTAAACTCTTCTGACAAGGTTTCGCCATGCTCTTTTTCCCACGGCGTTCCAACAATCTCTAATATCGGCGCCAACATTGAACACACTGCAATATCAGCCAAACCTAATCGGTCGCCTACAAAATAACGCCCACCTTGTTCGATCAGACGTTGATTTAAATCAACCACAATTTCGTCCAATCGCTCACGTGAAGCCGCAACCTTATCCGTATCTAATTGATAACCTTTAGAAACCAGTGCCTTTATAATGGGCTTGGAATATTTTTCAAACTGACGTAAATAGCCCTTTTCACCAATTAAAATATCAAGTGATTCTTCACTTTCATTTAATACATGTGCCAACCCCCAACGGCGCACATGTTGGCCTAACTCAATGGAGAGTTCATTAATTTCTAAAGCGTCTTCACGCAGTTTGACATCTGGACGGATCAGACTATGTTCGGGGTAGGTCGCATCCAAGTAAAAGGCGATTTGAGTTGAATCTGCAACCCAATGATCTTGATCACGTAAAATCGGTAATTTGTTTTGCCCTGTTTTAAGCTGTGCAAATGCACGATGTACACCCGGCATTAAATTATGAGCCACATAATCCAACTCTTTATGATCGAGTAACCAGCGCGCCTTTTCACAAAAATGTGAGAGTGGAAACTGGTAGAGAGTTCGCATAAATGCTCCATGTTTTTGTTGTAACTGTAGTTTATAAAACCCAGTAATTTTATAGGGATACTTTAGTCACTGTGTTATTGAAACACAATGTCATTTTTGCACCTATTCTGCATCCGTAGTGCAACTTAAATACCTATCCTGCCGTGAAATGATTTCGATAAAATCTATATTCAATAGCTGATGTTACGCATGTAAAAATAATTTCGCATTTTTAAAGTGATATTTGAGTCCTATTCAACGGAATCTTACATCTAAGGTTTGAATAAAGAGATTAGCCTTCGGCTGGAGGTACTCTTATGAAGCACGCTTCTCATTAGGCAAAATGAGAAGCGAAGCTTCGCAAGGAAACCATCTTGCGGAGCAGTGCTCCTCACCGCAAAATTCGTTCACTAGTGTTAAATTATTCAAAGTATCGCAAAAACATTTTTGATGAGAAGTATTCCCGTCTCAAACAGTTGCGGATGACGTTACCGCGTATCGTTTTTTATTTGAATCAAATTACACTTCTGATGTTACTGCGTAACATCAGTCAATAAGTTATACATTCTCCTGCCCATATCACCTGACTTTATTATGGCTTTCATGTAAAATCATCCACAATTTTTTTATAATACTTTGTGAGTTATTTCATGGGTTTTAACTGTGGTATTGTCGGCCTGCCGAACGTTGGTAAATCAACGCTTTTCAACGCATTAACCAAAGCTGCGATTGCTGCTGAAAACTTCCCATTCTGTACAATTGAGCCAAATACTGGGATCGTACCTGTACCTGACCCACGTATGGATAAACTTGCTGAAATTGTAAACCCACAACGTGTTGTCCCAACCACGATGGAATTTGTGGATATCGCAGGTCTCGTTGCTGGTGCATCTAAAGGTGAAGGCCTTGGTAACCAATTCTTAGCCAACATTCGTGAAACGGATGCTATTGCACACGTTGTACGTTGTTTTGAAGACGAGAATGTCATTCACGTAAATGGCAAAATTGATCCACTTGACGATATCGCAACAATCAACACTGAACTTGCACTTGCCGACTTAGAAGCTGTTTCTAAAGCAATTACACGTCTAGCAAAATCTGCAAAAGGTGGCGATAAAGAAGCGATTGCGACCAAAGCTGTTTTAGACAAAATCTTACCTTTACTGGATGAAGGTAAACCTGCGCGTGCAGCTGACCTTGATGAAGATGAACGTAAATTGGTGCGTGGTTATGGCTTCTTAACCCTTAAACCAACCATGTATATTGCCAACGTTGCAGAAGATGGTTTCGAAAATAATCCTCACTTAGAAGCAGTACAAAAATTAGCTGCTGAAGAAAATGCGATTGTGGTTCCACTTTGCAACCAAATCGAAGCAGAAATTTCATTACTTGAAGATGAAGATCGTGCTGAATTCCTTGAAGCTTTAGGCATGGAAGAACCTGGTCTAAACGTAGTTATTCGTGCAGGTTATGGCTTACTCGGCCTTCAAACATACTTCACAGCTGGTGTACAAGAAGTTCGTGCTTGGACAGTAAAAATTGGTGCAACTGCACCTCAAGCTGCAGGTGTGATTCACACTGACTTCGAAAAAGGCTTTATTCGTGCTGAATGTATTGCCTACAACGACTTCGTTCAATACAACGGTGAAGCTGGCGCTAAAGAAGCAGGTAAATGGCGTTTAGAAGGTAAAACATACATCGTTCAAGATGGCGATGTTTTACACTTCCGTTTTAACGTATAAGACAGTACTCATAAGAAGCCAGCAATTTGCTGGCTTTTTTAATTTCAGGCAAAAGCCCAAGCCAAAAAATAAGCATATTTAAAAACTTAAAACCTGCTTAAAAACAAAATTATATCGACACGAATACATGATTTGGTTGCTGAGTCACCACAGTGCAACGACTTAAATCTCTACCGTTCTGCTATAAATTTACTCATAGGCACTAATGCCTATTTTCATAGAACAATAGCAATGAAAAAAATCAGCACAATTCTAACAGCAGGTATCTTTACAATGCTTAGTGCAACTGCGTTTGCATGTCCACAAGGCACCACACTTACAGGTGGTACAGGTGCAAACCATAAAGGTGGTACTTGTGTTTCCATTGCTAAAGATGCAAAACATCAGGAACGTACTGCTACACATGCAGCACAAGTTGCGCAGCATGATGCAAAAGTCGCTCGACACGATGCAAAACAAGCCAGCCAATTGGCTCAAAGTAAAGTGAAACATAATCAAAAATTAGCAAAACATGATGCAGCTCAAGCACAGCATCTTGCAACACAAGCAAAATCAGAAGCTAAAACTTCAGCCCATGCTGCCAAAGCTGCAAATACTGACGCAAAAGCAAAAATCGCTGCACAAAAGGTCGCTGCGGAACAACATAAAGCAGCTGTTAAATCCTAAACAGTTGAGAATTAACACATCGTAAAAAAAAAGCCGGAATTATCCGGCTTTTTTATTTAAATCATTTATGGGTGAGCAGTATGTAATGCTTTTGCATCCATCTCTGCGCGCTGTCTTCTTGCTTCTGTCAGCATGCGTTGTTCAAGCTCTTTACGAAAGCCTAGTAGAAACACAAACTCAGCTAGAACAAATAAAGGCCCTATTGCCAAGCCAATGACATCATCCATAAACGCAGGCTTTTTCTTTTCATAATAATGACCGATAAATTGGATGATCCAACCCACTACAAAGATCCCCACACTCCAAATCAGCCATGACATAAGGCTCATTTTTTCGATCATTAAGGCTAAGGGATATGTGATTGCAAACATCAAAAGCATAATCAAACCGAAAATTTTATCTAAACTCAGGTAATAAATTACACTGGCAATAATCAACAACAATGCAAGGGTCAGTTCAAAACCTGAAATCATCAGCCCTGCTCGTGCGGTTAGACACATAATTGAAAACACAATAAGCGGAATACCCACAAAATGCGTCAGCACATTTTTTCGATCTAAATGATATGCTGCATATTGGCTCAGCAGTCTTTCAAATTTGCTCATTAACTTACTCCTTGTTCATTCACTCATTTCACTATATAAAAAATGCATCAATAAAGTTGTCATCTAATAGACAAGTTGGACCATAAAATAAGGATATGCTGTGCTGGACGCTCAATATGTGCATCAACTCAATAAAAATGTGTGGTATTCAGGCTTAAATATTTCCTTCCAAGACTTTATCTGCCGCCATGCCCTGACCTTAACTTTCGAAAAAGACGCACGTGTTTTTTTATCAGGACAGCGTTTTAATGGTATGTATGCTGTCTTAGAAGGCGCAGTTCGCTTAGGCTATATTGATATTCATGGCAAAGAAGCGATTGCCGCCATAGCTGAGCCGATTATGTGGTTTGGCGAAATATCCTTGGTTGACCAATTACCACGTTCTCACGATGCCGTCTGTACCAAAAAATCCACCTTATTACACTTACCAGCTCAAGCAATTCAGCAATTATTACAACAACACCCCGAGTTTTGGTTTCATATTGCCCAGCTCACCAGTCAAAAGCTTCGCTATGCTTTTATGGAACTCATTGCCTTACAAACGCAAAGTTTAAGTCAACGTCTCGCACAGCGCCTGCTGTTTATTTTAAATGGATATGGAAATCATTTGGAAATTGAGCAACACACCATACACATCTCGCAGGAACAACTTGCTCAACTTTTGAATTGCTCACGGCAATCAGTCAATCAGGAGCTTCAGCAATTTGAAAAAATGCAGGTGCTTCGTGTTGCGTTTAAAAAAATTGAAATTTTAGATCTAGCGCAGTTACATCAGATTGCTCATGCACTTCCTGTGCATGATGTCTGACATTTGTGATTTAAATAAGTGCATTTAATTGCACCAGAATGATTCTTTATAGTTATTTTGCTTTTATTTGTGGCACTTCGCTTTATCGAGTTTTGATCACGACAATAATTGGCAAACATTTACACTGTCAAAACCATTTGTACATGCTGCAACTTCTTGAGTTGATGCTTCTGATTTGTCTTCAGTCGCTGCTTGTACATTGACCGCTGTAGTCAAAACAGCCAAAACCGATAACTTCATTAATGTTTTTTTCATCTTAATCACCTATTCAACGTCTTTAATTTAACTTACATACTTCATCTTTTACGCAGTAATTTTTACATACTTTATCAAATAATGATAATTTTAATTTTTTATCACATTATCCATACTTTGTATTATTAATATTTTATAGATATTAATTAAAGAGAAGGTCAGACGACTGGCGTTCTAAAATGGGGGATTTTTATCAATAAATTTTTCTCAAAAGATATTTTTACTATTCATTATCAATGCTTTATCTATTTAACTTCAGAAAAAAACCATGCAATTTGGAATTTAGCTCAATACTACTGCAGCGCACTGATTTAATTTTTTATATGAAATAGCGATGCTTTTAGGAGGATTTTCCAATACTCTATTATAGATTTATTCTTGTTTTTTGATATTTTCTAAAAAAAAAGCAGTGAAAATTCACTGCTTTGATCAAGTTAAACGCCTATTTTTTTCGGATCGGTATTTCCGAGTTCAGGGTTTTCAATCGCACCTTTGCATTGATTTTTATCACGCTCATAATCTGCTTGCTTTTGTGCAACAGTCGAACTCTGATCAATACTTTCACGTGCCCAAATTTCCAGACTTGTCAAAGCCTTACGACACAGCGCGTATTTGCCTTCAGTCACAGAATCGGTCATTTTGACATTGATACGCCATTCCGTACTCAATTTACGCGCTGGAATACGAACTTTCTCTTCCATCTGATCGACTTGTTTTGCATAAACAATCGGATCGACTTCATTGATAAACGCCCAAGCTTTGGCAGCATACTCCGTTGCATCATTGGTTAATTTGGGTGCTGCTTTAATTTCGACTTGAGCTTGTTCAGCTCCATCATTACCACAGGCCTGCAACAACACCGTGCTGCTCAATAATGAAACAATCAGTATCCCACGCATCTTTAACCTCTGCATATCCAGCTCATTTCAGCAAACATATTCGGCAATATGCTAGTGAATTCGCGTACAATACTCAATCATCATTTGACCTGTTGTTCAACTCTTTCAAAGGTGTGTCGTGTCTGAGCACAAACTTCCTACAGTTCAGCCTGCGGGTTTTTGGCAAGGTGCTAAAGATAGTCAAGCCATTATCTTTACCTATCTTCCTGTTTCTTTTGCATTTGGGGTTTCTGCGACTCAATTTGGTTTCACTGCGTGGGAAGCCTTATTTTTATCTTGCTCTATGTATGCCGGTGCCAGTCAGTTTCTCGTCGTTGCGTTACTGGGAAGTGGAACATCCATTTGGATGACTGCACTCACTGTGATTGCTCTCGATATACGCCATTTGCTCTACGGTCCTGCTTTACAAAACCTGATTCAAGACCGACTCAATTTAAAGAAAACGGCAGTTTGGGCTTGGGGTTTAACCGACGAAGTTTTTGCATCAGGTATGATCAAACTGTCGCAACGTCGTCAAGAATGGTCAGAATCTTGGATGTTAGGACTCAGCTTATTTAGTTGGCTGTCTTGGGCAACAGGCTCATTTTTAGGCGGTTTATTTGCCGATCAAGTCAGCAACCTTCCACAATTTTTACAAGCTGCACTCGACTTCCTACTGCCTGCATTGTTTTTAAGCTTTTTACTCGCAGCATTTGAGAAAAAACATACATTTGTGGTCACGGTTACAATTATTGTTTCTGCGATTGCTTGTTACTTTATCGACTTGTCTGCTGCGATTTTTATCGGGATTTCATCAGGAATCATTGCAGGTTTGGTCAAACATTATGTCTTGAAAAAACCAGACCCTGAACATATAGGAGAAGCATCATGAATCTTGAAATTATCATGGTCGGTATCGTAGTCGGAATTGCCAATTTTGCTTCTCGCTTTGGGCCATTTTACTTTATTCAAAAACTTCAAAAGGGTTCACAACAACGTGGTTCCCTTTGGCTGAAAATTGCACTTGGCTCAATTGGTATTTCTGCCATTAGTTCCATGCTTGTTGTAGCAACCTTGCCGCCATTATTAGAAACACCTAATAAAAGTTTTGCCATGCTGGTGGGCTTCCTTGTGCTTGCGGGACTATATTTTAAGTTTAAGAAAATTGTCCCTGCGACACTAACTGCGGCACTGAGCTATGGTATTGTCTATACCTATATCCCTATCCCCTTTTAATCACCTATTAAAAAAGATGTTGTAAGTTGGTTGAAGCTTAGATATTTATCTTAAATTTCAATCAACTAGAATGATTTAATATTTAAAAACAACATATAAATACACAAATGCTAGGTAAAAGATGAAAAATCTATTAAAAAATTTAATCAAAAAATTAACCCCAAACCCAAATCATAATGAGCCAACAAGTTCAGAAAATATCGAAGATTTACCGTTATTTACACCGCAACTCCTTGATGAATGGATTAAAGCAGGCAAAACAGATGAAGTATTAGCTTTATTAGAAAAATACGAACCATATTTCACCACTGAAGACTATGCAATTAGTGGAGAGATCCTTTTAAGCCACAACCTGATTGATGAAGCAATTTATCATTTAGAAATAGCTGCAAATGAAAATGATCTTTACGCAATGAATCATCTGGGTTTCATCTACGGCTATCGCTATAAATATAAAGATTTGCCATTTGCACTAGAGATATTCCACACTGCAATTGAACTGGGCGATAAAAATGCATATTTCTCATTGGCAGATCTATATTCAGAAGAAATTGAAATTTTAGACCTGAATAAAGCCCTACATTATGCCGAGTTAGCGATCAAGAATGGCGAGTATAGTGCCTATTATATTATTGGTCGTTGCTACACAATCCGTCACGATTACGCTCAAGCACTGAGAGCATTTGAGCAACTTAAAGTCCATGGTTTAGTACAACATGCGTTAATGGGTATAGGTATATTGCATTATGAAGCGATAAATAGTGAGTTTTACAAACCTAGCTATGCCGAAGAGTTGCTCAAAAAGGTGGCTCTTGAATATGATTCTCCAGACAAATATTTTGAATTAGCCCGATTCTACACAGCCGAAACACCTTTTAAAGATATTGAAAGAGCCATTCAACTTTTCAAACAAGGAATTTCAATTGGTTGTATATATAGCGAAGCTGAATTAGAAAAATTGAGCGAATCAAGCGCACAGGACTAAATTTAAATACCAAACTTTATAAAAAAAATTGTTGGACAATATCATTTATTTATGTGAACACTCGCTTATCTCTCGAACAAGTTCTGCTATGCTTAAATTCCCATAAAATCAAGCATGGATGATTTACATGAGCGTCACTATTGGTACTCCACTTCAGTCTTCAGCGTATAAAGTCTTACTGTTAGGTTCTGGTGAACTCGGTAAAGAAGTTGTGATTTCATTGCAACGTTTGGGTGTAGAAGTTCATGCTGCCGATCGTTATGACCATGCTCCTGCCATGCAAGTTGCACATTTTTCTCATACTTTAAATATGGCAGATCCTGAGGCACTTAAAGCTTTAATTTCTCAAGTGAAGCCTCATTTGATTGTTCCTGAAATTGAAGCTATTGCGACTCAAGTTTTAGTCGAGATTGAAGAACAAAATATTGCCACTGTCATTCCTTCTGCAAAAGCTGTAAACCTGACAATGAATCGTGAAGGGATTCGCCGTCTAGCTGCCGAAGAGCTTGGACTACCGACTTCAGCCTACCGATTTGCCAACACACTTGAAGCGTTTCGTGCTGCATGCGATGACATTGGCTATCCAAACTTTGTTAAGCCTGTCATGTCGTCTTCGGGTAAAGGACAGTCACGTGTAAAAAGCTTTGATGAAGTCGATGCTGCTTGGGAATATGCACAAACAGGTGGACGTGTAAATCAAGGTACAGTGATCGTAGAATCACAAATTGACTTTGACTTTGAAATCACCCTGCTGACTGTTCGTGCAAAAAATGCAGAAACAGGTGAAATTGAAACATCATTCTGCGACCCGATTGGCCACCGCCAAGACGCTGGCGACTATGTTGAAAGTTGGCAGCCACAACTCATGACTGCTCTTGCTTTAGAAGAAGCCAAGCGTATTGCCAATAAAGTAACCATTGCATTAGGTGGATGTGGCATTTTTGGGGTGGAACTGTTTGTCAAAGGCGATAAAGTATGGTTTAGTGAGGTATCACCTCGTCCACACGATACAGGCCTTGTCACTCTTGCATCGCAATTCCAAAGCGAATTCGAACTGCATGCACGTGCCATTCTTGGTCTGCCTGTGAATACTGCTCGACACAGTACTGCTGCGAGCGCAGTCATCTATGCAGGCGTGGATGATACCAATTTATCATTTACTGGCTTAAATCTTGCTTTGGCTAATCCAGACACCGATTTACGCCTCTTTGGTAAACCAGAAGGCTTTAAACGTCGCCGTATGGGCGTAGCAACAGCACGCGCTGAAACCACAGATCACGCGCGTGAACTTGCTCAACATGCTGCACAACAAGTCAGTGTTCAACAAAACTAAGTTTGTAACACCTTAACGGACCACTGTTCATGATCAATACGCTTCCTCTGCTGAATTACATTAAAAGTAACCACGACATTCAGGCGATTAACCAATGGCGCTCAGATGTTGAAAATCAGCTACAGGAATGCTTTGAAAATGGACAGTCGATTCGTGATGTGATTTTGGCTCGATCAAACCTGATCGATGAAGCCTTAAAGTTCTTATGGACACATGCTGAACTCGACCAAACCGATCTCGGTTTATTTGCTGTCGGTGGCTATGGTCGCCGTGAAATGCTGCCATACTCCGACGTCGATATCATGATTTTGTCTGAAGATGAAATCAGCCCAGAACAAGAAAAACTCATCTCTAGCTTTATTTCAACACTTTGGGATGTTGGTAATTTCAAGCCGGGCATCAGTGTACGTACTATTAACGATTGTGTTACTCAAGCCACCAATGATTTAACCGTGGCAACAGCGCTGATCGAAGCACGTTTGATTGTGGGCAATGAACACCTAGCCAAATGGCCACGCCGTATCGTGTCACAGACATGGACGGATAAAACCTTCTATGATGCCAAAATGCAAGAGCAAGCCAAACGCTATGCTCAACATAACAATACCGAAAGCAACTTAGAACCCGATATTAAAAATGCGCCCGGCGGTATCCGTGATATCAACCAAATCGGATGGATTGCTAAGCGTCATTTCCGTGTCAATCGCATCTATGACCTTGTACATTTAGGTTTTATTTCAGAGTTTGAACTGGGTGTTCTTGAAGAAACAGAAAGCTTTCTTTGGGAAATCCGCCATCATTTACATCGCTTAACCAAGCGCGACGAAAACCGATTATTGTTTGATTATCAACGTGACATTGCTGCTAAATTTGGCTATCAGCGCGAAGAAGGTAAATCACCGAATTATCCAATCGAACAGTTCATGAAACGTTACTATCGTAGCGCTCAGCAAGTGACGACGTTAAATGAAATGCTCTTGGCTTATTTTAATGAATCTGTCATTACGCCACGCTTACCTGACTATGAACGTAAGATTGAAGAGATCAATGCCAATTTCAAATTAGTTGATGGTAAATTGGCTGTGCAGCATCATAAAATTTTCTCTGAAAATCCAAGTGCTATTTTAGAAATTTTCTACCTCTTGGCGAATCGTCCAGAAATTGAAGGGATTCGTGCCCGAACTTTACGTCTATTGTCTCTTGCGGCAAAACGTATTGATCAAAACTTCCGTGACAATCCTGCACATCAAGCCTTATTTATGGCGATCATTCGCTCACCCTACCGTTTATATGACACCATGGTGGCGATGAAACGGTATGGTGTGCTCGGCAACTATATTCCTGCCTTTGGGCAAATCATGGGACTCATGCAATACGACTTGTTCCATATTTATACTGTCGATGCCCATACCCTATTATTACTGCGTAATTTAAACCGTTTTAAAGAGCCTGAATTTGCTAAGGACTTCCCTGTCGTTAGCTCTGTATTCCAACGACTGGCGCGCCGTGACATCGTATATTTAGCGGCAATTTTCCATGATATCGCCAAGGGTCGCGGCGGTGACCACAGTGAACTTGGTGCAGCAGATGCGATTGAATTCTGTCGTACCCATGGGTTTACTGAACGTGAATGCAACCTTGTCGCATGGTTGATTCAAAACCATCTCCTAATGTCCGTCACTTCTCAGAAGAAAGACATCTCCGATCCAGATGTGGTGAAAGAATTTGCTGAGAAAATGGGCGATATGGAGCATCTCGACTATCTCTATACCTTGACAGTTGCTGATATCAATGCAACTAATCCTACGCTTTGGAATACATGGCGTGCATCCCTCATGCGCCAACTGTATACACAAGCGCGTGATGTGATTCGTTCTGGATTGGGTCGTCCTGTAGATTATCCAATGCTGATCGAAGACACTAAATTTTCGGCCAGTGAACTATTAGTCAACGATTTTTCGCTCTACGATGTAGAAACTGTTTGGCAAGAACTCGGTGATGAATATTTCCTAAAAGAATCTGCCGATGAAATCGCATGGCATACGCGCGCAATTTTAAAACATGGCAATAATGCAGAACCTTTGGTGATGATGCGAGCACATCGTAAATTTGCACAAGATGCAGTACAGATCTTTATTTACACTCAAGATCAACCTAACTTGTTTGCAACAACAGTGGCAATTTTGGACAGAATGAACTTAGACGTTCAGGATGCTCGGATTATTACTGCATCCACTGCATTTAGTTTGGACACCTATGTTGTACTTGACCGTTTTGGCACCTTATTAACAGATCCAGAGCGTGAGCAAACCGTTATTGAAGCGCTTAAAAAAGCCTTGAGCCAATCAGACAAGTACCCAGGCCTGATGCAACGTCGCATTCCACGTCAACTGCGTCATTTTGATATTGAAAATACCGTGAGTATTTCTTTTAATGAAGCGCTTCAACAAAATATGGTTGAAATTGCGACACTTGACCATCCGGGCTTACTTGCTAAAGTCGGTGGTTTATTTATGATGCAAGGCCTAGATATTCACTCTGCGAAAATTGCGACGCTCGGTGAACGTGCTGAAGATATTTTCTATGTCACTAAAAAAGATGGCTCACCTATGAGTGATTCAGAAGCGGAAACGTTTGCTGCACAGTTAAAGTCAGCACTTGATGAAGCTTCGAATCAGGTTTGTAGTCATCATTAACTTAAATTGATCGGTATCCATTCCATGAACTCCAGTTTGTCATTATTGCACCCTTATCCATTTGAAAAGCTAAATAAGCTATTTCAGGATGTGAAACCCGCAGATTTGCCTTTGATTCCCCTATCGATTGGTGAACCAAAGCATCCTGCACCGGAGTTTGTGAAACAGGCCATTATTGATAATTTTCAGCACTTATCCACTTACCCAAACAGCAAGGGTTTACCTGAGCTTCGCACAAGTATTGCAAACTGGTTAACCCGTCGCTTTAAACTGAATAGCATCAGTGCAGAGACCAACGTACTGCCGGTGTCAGGTACGCGTGAAGCGATCTTCTCGTTTGTACAAGCTTTGGTTAAACGTGAAGACACCCCTTATGTGGTGATGCCAAATCCGTTTTACCAAATCTATGAAGGCGCAACTTTACTTGCGGGTGCAGAACCTTACTTCATCAACTGTACAGAAGAAAATAACTACCTTGGCGACTTTGACGCTGTGCCAGCTGAAGTTTGGGAAAAAACCGCTTTACTGTTTGTCTGCACACCGGGTAATCCTACAGGTGCGGTACTTTCTAAAGAACAGTTTAAAAAACTGATTGCACTGTCTGACCAATATAATTTTGTGATTGCGTCGGATGAATGCTACTCAGAGCTTTGGTTTGATGAAGCACCTATTGGTCTGCTTGAAGTCTGTGCTGAAATGGGCCGTGATGACTATAAAAACTGCGTGGTATTCCACTCACTGTCTAAACGTTCTAACCTACCGGGTATGCGCTCTGGCTTTGTGGCAGGTGATGCTGCGCTTTTAAAACCTTATTTACAATACCGTACTTATCATGGCGCTGCGATGCCTGTTCAACACCAGTTGGCTTCAATTGCAGCTTGGGATGACGAAGCACACGTCGAAGAAAACCGCGTACAGTACCGTGCAAAATTTGAATTATTCCAACGCGAACTGGGTCACCTACTACCATTACAAAAACCTGATGCAGGGTTCTACTACTGGTTAAAAGTGGATAATGATGAAACTTTTGCCAAAATGCTGATGGAAAAAGCACACGTTAAAGTGCTTCCAGGCCGTTATTTATCACGTGATACAGCACAAGGTAATCCGGGTGAAAATCATGTCCGCTTAGCTCTGGTTGCAGATATTACCCAATGTGAAGAAGTGATTCGTCGCTTAAAAGCAGTACTTTAATTGATTTAAAGTGTTTTGCCTAAAACAAAAAATGCCCCAGATTTGGGGCATTTTTATTTGAGTCATTTCTTAACATTCGTTCAGAGCTAATCATCTAGCAATAATTACTTATAAACAATCATTGAGAAATCATTGAAAACCATTAGAAATCAAATGTACCACCCAATTTAAATGTTCGAGGTTCGCTCAGTGTTTAACGCTGTATGAAAAATAAATATGGTCATAACGGGTTGTTGTAAAGCGAATAGATAAACAGACATCCGAAAGGTTTTAGTTACTTGCAAAGTAATATCTTTCATTATTCATTAGATCCACCAGTAATAACAGATCGTTTATGGAACTTAAGACTTGCCTCTTGCTAGCGCTTATTGAGGTGGATGAACAGTAAATTCATGTTCAACAGTATAACTGAGATTTTTATCGACCATCGGAATAGGTTCAAGTCGTGCAACTAATAAGGATTTTTGTACTTTTTGATCAAAGTTTTTAGAGCCCGAACTTGCAATGAGTTTTGAGCTACCAATATAGCCTGTTGCAGCAATCACAGTGAGCTGTAGTTTGACAGGTTGCTTATATGTTTTTATCTCAGACGCAGACAGCACATATTTCGGTGCATTAACCCAAGAGACTTCATACATTTTCGGTTTTACATGTGGATCAATTACATCGGCAACACGCGTAGGTTGGTATTCTTCTATAGGTGTTTTTAATAATTGCAATAATGCGTTAATACGAGCATCTGTCGTACGGTCTAGATTGCTTACTACAACAGAAGTGTCCACAGACTCAGATATAGTCAGATTATTATCCGCCCATGCTTTACTCAAATATACGAGTAAAAAAAACGTTAAAACACAAATTCGACGTTTAACCATCTGCTTAAACAATGTTATGACCTTCAAATAAAGACACTTCAGTATAAAACATCCAAAAAAAATAAAGACGCTTCCGCGCCTTTATATCAACCTCAGTTCGGCCAATGATTCACTTCATTTTGACTGAGCCAAAGCTTTTTCAATATCTTCATTCAATGTTTCAGGCTTGGTCGTGGGTGCATAGCGGTTTAAGACCTGACCATTTTTTCCAATTAAAAACTTCGTAAAATTCCACTTAATGCCATTTCCCAATACGCCTTTCGAGTTATTGGTTAAATAACGGAAAATCACATGCGCTTCTGGGCCTTTTACATTCACTTTGGCAAACATTGGAAAAGATACGCCATAGTTTTTTTGACAAAATGCGCCAATTTGATCATTTGAACCCGGATCTTGTCCGCCAAATTGGTTGCATGGAAAACCTAAAACCTCAAAACCTTGATCTTTATATTGTTCGTAAATTTTCTCCAAACCAGCAAATTGAGGAGTAAACCCACATTTACTAGCGGTATTTACAATTAATAAAACCTTGCCTTCATAATCTGCAAAGGATTTATTACTTCCGTCCAGTAATTCTGCTTCAAACTGGTGAATGGTGGTCATGGATAAGTTTCCTCATCATTTTTTTGTTTTGTTTCTAATTCTAAGGATGCCGAATTAATACAATAACGTAATCCAGTCGGCTGTGGGCCATCATTAAAAACATGACCTAAATGTGCGTCACAATGATGACAAACAATTTCTGTTCTGACCATACCGTGTGTCGTATCTACATTTTCTTCTACCGCAGCAGGTTCAATCGGCTTATAAAAGCTTGGCCAACCACAACCGCTATCATATTTTGTTTCAGAAGAAAAAAGCGGTTCCCCGCAACAACGACATACATACGTGCCAGCTTGTTTCGTATTCCAATATTTTCCAGTGAAAGCTTGCTCCGTGCCTTTCTGACGCGTTATGCGAAACTCTTCTGGCGACAATTCTCTTTGCCATTCTCTTTCTGTTTTATTGAGTTTTCCCATGATGACGTCCCTTTATATCGTGGTATTTAAAATAGGATAATCCTATATTTACGTCATTCAATCTTAAATTTCTAGTCTTTATTCAACAATTTACAAAATCTATATAATGACCCAAAAAGCAAAAAGTAAGCAAATATAAAATCGTGGTGAGCAAAATACAAAATTAAATGCTTTTTTGTGAGCACTTTTAGTGATAATCTTAGCGCTACTCTTGCTCAGGATTAAAAAATGTCGCAGAAAAAGAGCGTAATTTTTAAAAATCTGCTGCCCGTGATCAAACAATATCAACAGGCAGGGTTTACGCATGAAAAAATAGTTGCTTTACTCAGAGACGAACATCATCTCGATTTAGTAACGACCGAGACATTTAAAAGCTATTTATACCGTTATGCAAAAGTGACCTCCACTCTTTCCGAGAATATAAAAATGCCGAATACGTTTAACACCCCCCGCGAAATTAAGAAATCGTCTAAGCTCGAGCATGTTTGCTACGACATTCGCGGACCTGTGTTACGAGCGGCCAATGAGATGGAAGAGGCTGGCCATAAAATTATTAAATTAAATATTGGTAACCCTGCTCCTTTTGGTTTTGAAGCACCTCAAGAAATTATTAACGACGTGGCACTCAACCTGCCTAATGCAATTGGTTATACCGACTCAAAAGGCATCTTCCCTGCGCGTAAAGCGATTTGTCAGTATTATCAACAAAAAGGCATCTTAAACATGCACGTCAATGACGTGTATGTCGGAAATGGCGTATCTGAACTGATCGTGATGGCAATGCAAGGCTTACTCGACGATGGCGACGAAATGCTAGTGCCTATGCCAGATTATCCGCTTTGGACAGCAGCAGTTAACCTTTCTGGCGGTACAGCTATTCACTATAAATGTGATGAAGAAAATTTCTGGTATCCAGATATTGCCGACATGGAAAGTAAAATCACCCCGAATACCCGCGGTATCGTGGTGATTAACCCGAACAACCCAACAGGTGCGGTTTACCCACGTCATGTGCTTGAGCAAATTGTAGCTCTTGCGAAGAAATACGACTTAATTTTATTTGCTGATGAAATTTACGACAAGATCGTTTATGACGGTATTGAGCACGTCTCTGTTGCTTCATTGGCGGGCGATCAGCTGTGTATTTCTTTCAATGGCTTATCTAAAGCGTATCGAATTGCCGGTTACCGTTCAGGCTGGATGGCAATTACAGGCGATAAATCACGTGCACTAGACTATATTGAAGGTTTAGACATGTTGGCGTCGATGCGTCTGTGTGCCAACCACCAAGCGCAATATGCGATCCAAACAGCCTTGGGCGGTTATCAATCGATTAATGATCTCATCCGTCCGGGCGGTCGTTTATATGAACAACGCAACATTGCTTGGGAAATGTTGAATGATATTCCGGGTGTGTCTTGTGTGAAACCAGAGGGTGCTATGTACTGCTTCCCTAAACTAGATCCAGAAATTTACCCAATTCAAGACGATGAGAAATTCATGCTAGATTTCCTCCGTGCTGAAAAAGTACTGTTGGTTCAAGGTACGGGTTTTAACTGGCCAACACCTGATCATTTCCGTGTGGTGTTCTTACCTGCTGAAAATGAACTACGTGAAGCACTCACTCGTTTAGGTCGTTTCTTGGCGAAAATGCGTTAATTCATAAGTGCTTTAAAAATAAAAAACCGTACGCCATGTACGGTTTTTTTATTACTGTATCTTTAAATTTAATTTCTTACTGTACGCACACCACAGCTATCTTTTTTGAATAGTTAAGTTTTTAAGAATTAATTTTTAGCTTAGACCTTAGTCAAAACTTTAAGATCTGTTGATTTTTCTATAGCCTATTCATGTTATTTTTTAACCAATCATAAAAATACATGAGTACAGGATGTTCTCAAACAAAATTAAACTGAGCTTATTTCTCTGTCTAAGTATGTGCCTTGGCATCGGGATCTTACGTTTTTCCTATACCGCACTACTCCCTTCAACCCGTGAAGCATTTGGTTGGAGCCCAAGTTTTGCCAGCATCTTAGGCAGTGCCAATTTGCTCGGCTACTTGATCGGTGCATTTTGGGCCATGAAATTACCCCAAAATAAAAGCATGGTGAGCTACATCCAACTCGCGGCTATTGCAGGGACACTCAGTTTACTCAGTTGTGCATTTTCAGGTTTTTCAGAACTTTGGTATAGCACTTGGCGCGTTATTTCAGGGATCAGCGGCGGCTTACTAATGATCCTCTCCCCAAGTGTCGTGGCCCAATGTTCACAGCTTCAAGACCGCTTTAAAATCAACTTTATTGGTTTCAGTGGTATTGGCTTAGGGGTGTTAATGGCAACGCTATTTTTGCCTTACATCCAAGATATTTCGACAATGTGGGCTTGGTTGATTTTGTTTTCTTTTTCAGCCCTGATTTGTATTTTAATCAGCGTGCTTTTGAAGAGTTTTAAATCACAGCTCACAACACTCACCGCGATTCCAGCAGTAGAACATAAAGTCGATGGAATTTTCTATTGTCTCTTAATTGTGTATAGCACCAGTGCTTTTGCTTACGTGCCCCATTCATTATTTTGGATTGACTATTTAACTCACACCCTACACCTGAGCCCGATCGGGATCAATTTCAATTGGATTTTATATGGTCTAGGGAGTGCTTTAGGGGCATTTGCTGCTTACTGCCTAGCACAAAAACTGGGAAATATTAGTGCTCTTAAAATTTTATATAGCAACTATGTCTTGGCGATTTTTATAGCGATTATTAATATCCATCCACTTTTTACTTTTGTTTCTTCTTTTGCTACAGGTTTGCTCAATCCGGCAGTGGTTTTTCTCACCTCTTATACCATTCTGCAAATCTATGGCAGCGCCTATAAAAAGCTCTGGAGTATTGCAACCCTGTGCTTTGCATCTATTCAATTGATTGGCGGTTTAAGCTTTAGCTTTTTACAGCGAATTGGTATTGATTATTCACAGCAATTTATTTTAGCCGCATGCGTACTCGGCATTGGAACAATGCAACTCTTTTGGTTCACTCGCACAGCAAAATTGAGCAAAAATACCGCCTAGGTAGATCACAAGACATTCAACTGCATCATCATTCACACATACAAAAGTCATGCATACAAAGAAAAGACCTATATAAATAGGTCTTTTCATTTTGATAAATGGTGAATGGGCTAAGCTTTTTTCAGCTTTTTCTTTAATTTTTTCAGAGCAGAATTATGCTTTGAAATTTTGTTCAACCTCGCTTTAATTCCCTTTTTAAGTGATTTGGTTTTCTTAGACAAATTCATCTCCTTCTCGTCTACGTATAAAACTTAAATTTCGTTCAATTAGAAAATCGTTTGACCAAATGAACTTTGACTTACAAAGTCTTTAGCCTATTAATGATGTTGTTGACGCTGATTTCGTTGATGTGGCTGTTGTTTCTGTTTCTTTTGGTCTTGTTGCTGTTGCTGTTGCTGTTGCTGTTGCTGATCAGTTTGCTGCTGTTGATCAGTTTGTTGGTTTTGTTGATGCTGTTTACGAGACATTTCATTTCTCCTTTTCATCACAAGTGTCGCAATGTACTACTACTAGATGTACTTCTACTAAAGGACAACAACCAATGTACCGCTAATTTTTAAGGATCCAAGCCGATAAATGTTTCGAATTACGTCATTGTAAAATCACTGGCGAATAATTAATTTGAAATCAATCCCCCTCTTTTTTTTGCATTACCTAAGTTCACGCTAATAGTGCGGTTTTAAACTTTTGGTAACATGACAAGCATGCCAGACCATCTGATTGATTGCGTGAAGTCACCTTTTGATTGCTGTTTTTTGAATGGTATTGAGAAGCTATGATTCTGTGTTTTTAATGTTTAGTCCTAAAAAAAGGACTGAATGATTCAATCCTTTTTACCTAGCCTTTTATGCATCTAGCTTTTTTACACCTAGATTAGCAAATAAAGTTAGTCCATATGCTCAATGATGGCTTGTCCAAACTCCGAACAACGCAAGAGTTTTGCACCTTGCATGAGTCGTTCAAAATCATAGGTCACTGTTTTGGCTTCAATCGCCCCCGCAATACCTTTAATAATTAGATCTGCCGCTTCAGTCCAGCCCATATTTCGCAGCATCATTTCTGCAGACAGAATAATAGACCCAGGGTTTACTTTGTCTTGACCCGCATATTTAGGTGCAGTGCCATGTGTCGCTTCATAAACTTGTACCGCGCCACCAATATTGGCACCCGGTGCAATACCAATGCCGCCAACTTCAGCCGCCAAAGCATCTGAAATATAATCACCGTTTAAATTTAGAGTAGCAATCACTGAATAATCGGTCGGACGCATGAGAATTTGTTGTAAAAAAGCGTCTGCAATCGCATCTTTAATCACGATCTCTTTGCCAGTTTTCGGATTTTTTATTTTGACCCAAGGACCACCATCTAGCAATTCACCACCAAAGCGCTCAAGTGCGACTTCATAGCCCCACTCTTTAAACGCTCCTTCGGTATATTTCATGATATTACCTTTATGCACCAAGGTGACATTCGGCTTATCGTTATCAATGGCGAATTGAATAGCTTTCCGAACCAAACGCTGAGAACCTTCTTTAGATACAGGCTTAATCCCGATACCGCAATTTTCCTCAAAACGAATCTTAGTAACACCCATTTCCTCTTTGAGAAACTTAATCATTTTCTTGGCTTCAGGTGAATCTGCTTTCCATTCGATCCCAGCGTATATATCTTCAGAGTTTTCTCGGAAGATCACCATATCTGTACGCTCAGGATGCTGAACAGGTGAAGGAACGCCCTTAAACCAACGGACAGGACGCACACAGACGTAGAGGTCTAATTCTTGACGTAGTGCAACATTTAGCGAACGAATACCACCACCGACTGGCGTCGTTAACGGCCCTTTAATTGAAACCACAAATTCACGTAAAGCCTCAAAGGTTTCTTCGGGCATATAGGTGCCATAAATTTTATTGGCTTTTTCACCACAATAGACTTCCATCCATTCTATGGCACGTTTTCCACCATAAGCTTTTTGTACTGCTGCATTCACCACGGTTTTCATCACGGGCGTGATATCAACACCAATACCATCACCTTCAATAAACGGAATAATTGGATTATTGGGAACATTGAATGATAAGTCTGAATTTACTGTAATTTTTGTCCCATCCACTGGAACGACGATCTTCTGATAACCCATTTTTATGATCCTCCCTGAGAAGCGAGTGAAAAAATAATTGCTGTTTGATAAGACTTTTAATTGCGCTTCACGCATAATACTCTAAAGCAAATCTACCTTTTTTGAGATTTAGATGGGAAATAGCTGCATTTCCCTATTGAATAAATCTTAACCAATTTGAATTATTGTATTTAATAGAAGTTATTTCCTATGAAAATCGTCATCTTAAACAAGCCATATGACGTGCTCTCCCAATTCCGTAAAGACGAAGCGCATATGACCATATCTGACTTCGTGGACGATCCTAGTCTACGTATTGCAGGTCGTTTAGATATGGACTCCGAAGGTTTGGTATTTTTAACCGATCATGGTGGTTTAAATCAGTACATCACCAATCCTGAAAATAAAAAGTTCAAAACCTACTTAGTGCAAGTCGATGGCGACATCACAGAAGAAGCGCTTGAACAATTACGTAACGGCGTTGAACTGAAAGATGGTATGACTTTGCCAGCCAAAGCCATTAAAGTGCAACAGCCAGAATGGTTATGGGATCGTGATCCTCCTGTACGTTTCCGTGCAAACATTCCAACCTCTTGGGTTGAAATCCAAATTTGCGAAGGCCGTAACCGTCAAGTTCGTCGTATGACTTCAGCAGTAGGTTTCCCGACTTTACGTTTAATTCGTACACGTATTGGTGCCATCGATTTAGTTCAATTGGGTTTAAAACCAGGTGAAACCAAAGAAATTGAGCCTTTACTGTACCCTGACTTTCAAAATGTACCTGCAGAAGAACCTTACCGTTCGCGCTCTTATGTGAAAAAACCAGGCGGTACAGGTGGTAAGCCAATGGTTCGTAAGAATAAAGATGGCTCAGTGAAAAAGTCAGGTACAAAACGTATCTGGCAAATGGATGAGAGCGAAAAACCAAAACGCCGTACCAATGGCACAACTCGTCCGAATACTAAAGCCCCTCGTGGCCGCGGTCGTAACGGACGTTAAGATTTAAGAATTAAAGCTCACGAAAGTGGGCTTTATTTTTCTAGGAAAAATTCTGCACCAAATTTTAATTCATTACATTTATAAACAAACAATCTAAGTTTCTTACTTAATTTTTTTCCATTTTTACAAGTAAAATTTATATTAAATTCAACCAATAATTCTTGTTCACGATTTAATAAATCTATTTGAAAATCCGTTAATTCTAAATTTATTTCTTGAATCACTCCTTTTTCTACACGGTCAATTTTTACTGCTAATAATTGCTTGCCACTTTCTTTAATTCTAAGATCAAAGATTTCTTCTCCAAAATTAATTAATTTAAAAATAACTTTGACAAATACATTTTGTTTTGAAGTTAATAGATGACTATTCGCTGAATTCCTATCAACATCTTGACCTAATACATTAAAAACTTCTGTATTAGAAATAAAAAATAGAGGCTCGAATAGCTTCTGCTGCTCAGCAAATTGATTTTTCTGAATAGTCACTAATTCTTTTTGTTGCTCAACATTTTTTTTCATCTCATCAATTTGCAACTGCAATGCTTTTTCTTGCTGTTCCAAAGCTTTGGTATTTTGATCTAATTGTTTACCTTGCTGGAGATACCCGAGTATTAACCAAAGAAAAGCAACTGGAGCAAATATACCTGCGAGAAAATCCCCTAGTGAATTCAGCTCTCTATTGGTAAATACAAAATTGTTTTGAACGCAAAATAGTCCTATAACTAAGAACCAAACTATAGTTATCGAAATTCCAATTATTAAATTTTTACTATTCATTTTCTAATAAAAAAACCCATACCTAAGTATGGGTTTTACATGAAAATTAAATACTTATCAAATTAAGCTTTCAACCACTTCTCAGCTTTAGCTTGATCTTCCACTTTAAGTTCAACTTCAGTTAATTCTGAACCTGCTGCTTTCACTTCAAAGCTCATCAGTTCATCGCGGCGGAATGCCAGTACGTTATAAGCTCCGTCTTGCTTGGCATATTTTTCTACCAATTTAACGGTCGCTTTTAGACCATCAATCGCAATAATCACATCGTTCGCAGACAAACCAGCTTTTGCCGCTGCACCATCACGACGAGCAGACTGAACCAACACACCTTCAGGCTTATCAGCCAGTTTTAGACCAAATGGCAATGATTTGTCATTTTTTAGCGTATAGCTTAAGCCAAACTCTGGGAACAACTGGTCTAACGGCAATTCATCCGTAGTATTAATCAAATGATTGATTTGTTCTAACCAATCATCACCTGTTAATTCATTACATAAATTGAAAATAGTCCGTTCATTCACTTGAATGCCGTTTTGTGCATTTTCATATAGCTTACGCATTAAGGCATCAAGACTTGAACCACGTAGGCGTAAGCCAAGGTCTAAACACAGCGCCACGAGGCAGCCTTTATTATAGTAACTGGTACCTGCATTATTTGAGTTTTCATCCTGACGGTAGAATTTCACCCACGCATCAAAGCTTGACTCAGCAACGGTTTGAATTTCACGACCCGGATTTTGCAAATAGCGATCAATTTGTGCTTTCAAAAGCTTGATATATGAATCCTGATTAATCACGCCGCTGCGCAATAAAATCAAATCATCATAATACGATGTAAAACCTTCAAATATCCAAAGCAAAGAAGTGTAGCCTTCTTTGTTCAAATCATAATTCACAAAGTTTTCTGGACGGATAAATTTTACTAACCATGAATGGAAATATTCATGGCTGCATAAACCTAAAAAACGTTGATAATCTGCCGAAGGCTCTACAGGTTCATTGGCTTTTGGTAAATCATCACGCGGGCTAATTAAACTCGTACTGTTTGGATGTTCCAAACCACCATAGCTATTCGCCGTTGCCATGGTCATAAAGGTATAGTCTTTAAATGGTGCTGAACCAAACATGGAAATTTCTGTCGAACAAATTTTTTCGATGTCTTGCTGCATACGCTGCGCGTTCATGGCATGTTTGCCCGAAACCACAAATTCGTGTGGAATGCCGTTAGCTTCAAAACTAAAACGGGTTTGTTCCGCCAGTTCAAACGGTGCATCAATTAACTGAGCATAGTTATCTGCATATAAGGTATAACGACCTTTCACTAAACTTTTTGACTTTAATCCTGTCGCAAGTTGGAAATGCTTTAACTCGGGTGGCAAGAAAACTTCAACCTCAATGGCTGTATGTTCTTGGTCAACTAAACCTAAACATGCGCAAGCTGGATTGACGTATAAACGGCTTTGATCAACATAAGCACCACGGACCGACAAATCGAAGGCATATACATCATATTCAACCGTGATCAACTCATGATCTGTATTGAATAAGCGCCATTTATTTTTTTCAAATTTCTCAATTTGTAACAAACGCCCATCTTCATCATAAGCTCGAACAGCTTCGATATGCTTCGAAAATTCTCGGATTAAGTAACTTCCGGGAATCCAAGTTGGTAAAGAAAGCACCTGTGTTGGATTTGCCAAGAAACGTGCAGTGACATGGACTAGATGCTGACGATAATCGTCAAATTCGATTTGATAATGCAACATAATGGGCGATATAAAATTAGTAAAAGATAACTTATCAATTAGATTAACATTTTTTACAACTGAATGCGGAACTGTCGCAATTGTCTACAATTATGACTAGTCAGCAGAAAAAAAAAGGCATAGCATGCCTAAAAATTTTTTCGTTTTACCACCAACGGAATGGTTGGTTAAGGAACCTCATTGAAACACGTGATCTACCTCATCGCGCTGCTTAGTTTTCTATGCTCCACGATAGCAAATGCTGCCCTTTTAAATATTGTCCCTGAAACCGTGGAAGCTGAAGCTTGGACCATTTTAGACCCTCAGTCGGGTCAGGTAATTGCAGAACATAATAGCCATGTTCAGCGTGCTCCTGCTTCACTTACCAAAATGATGGTGGCTTATATTGCTTTAAAGGAAATTAAAGCAGGTCATTTAAAGAAAAATGAAATCCTAACCGCAACCCCAGTTGTACAAGTGGTTCAATGGGATGAATCACAAATGTATCTCAAAGCTGGTGAACAAATTTCAGTTGATCAGCTTTTAGCAGGTCTTGTGGTCATGTCAGCCAATGATGCCGCAGTGACTTTAGCTGAACGTATTTCTGGTGATATTCCAAAATTTATTGAACGCATGAATAAAGAAGCTAAAGCTTTGGGCATGAATGATACCAATTTTCAAAATCCAGCCGGTATTACCATGCCAGAACATTATTCATCGGCGGCTGACCTTGCACGTTTAGGGCAAGCACTGGTGACTGAAACACCTGACTATTTGTATTATTCAAAACAACAAAGTTTTAGTTATAACCAACGCTTCCACCGTGCAACCAATATCTTATTAAAACAAGATCCCACCGTTGATGGCTTAAAAACAGGTTTTACTAAAGCTGCAGGTTATAATTTAGCTTTAACAGCCAACCGTTTGATCGCGAATCCTGACGCGCCAGAACGTCGTTTGATTGTTGTGGTATTAGGGGCAAAAAGTGGATTAAAACGTGCAGAAGTAGCACACAACCTCATGAACTTGGCTTATACCTATACACGTAATGAAGTTGCAATCAAAGATAAGCAATTAATTGCAGAATTACCTGTGGTTAAATCAACCTTGAAAATGTTTAAGGTAGAAACTCAACAACCTAAGCTGATTACTACTTCACTTTATGGTCAAGCTTATGCCATCGATTTAAAAGCTTTTGACCCTACACAGCAACGTATTCTTTTAAATACAGGCAATGGCCAAATTCAAGCCATTGAACCACTTCATGAAACACAGACTAAACTGAGTGTTGAAGTAAATGAAAAAGAACTCACTGCGCCTTTAGCTGAAGTGATGAAATTAGCCACCGTTACGGTTTATCAAAATAACCAATTGATTAATACCTTTGATATTGAAGACGACGTGCAAATTGAAGAAGCCAATATTTTTGAGCGTTTCATGATGTGGATCAAAGGTCTTTTTAGCATCTTTAATACGGATTCAGCAGAAGTTAAAACCTACCCTTTAGGTCAATGATGTGATTATGTAACTTGTAAGACAATTCGTTATTCGTGCAAAAAAGAAGATGGCATACTCGTGCCATCTTCTTTTTTTCAACAATAATAAAATAGGTAATTCAATGAATAACGCTGATGACTCCAAATTACACCATATTGTCATTGTCGGTGGTGGTGCCGGTGGTTTAGAACTGGTCACTCAACTCGGTGATTTACTCGGGAAAAAAAAGAAAGCACGCATTACCCTCGTAGATATGAAACTCACACATGTCTGGAAACCCCTTTTACATGAAATTGCCGCAGGGACTATGTCGGTTAGTGAAGAAGAAATTAACTACTATGCACATGCTGCGAAGCATCATTATGAGTTTGTCTTGGCTAAGTTTGAGAATGTTCATCCTACTGAAAAAACCATTCAGCTTAGCAAAGTCCAACAAGGTAAATATGAATCTACTCAAGAACAACTGCAACTGAGTTATGATACCCTTGTTCTTGCTTTAGGCTCAGTTTCCAACGATTTTAATACACCGGGCGTGTATGAACATTGTCACTATTTGGACAGCCTGCAACAAGCTGAAATCTTCCAACAAGATCTCTTACAGTTGTATTTGGATGCGCAAAATAGCAATACAGCACGTGAGTTGAAAATTGCCATTATTGGCGCAGGTGCAACGGGGGTTGAACTTTCAGCAGAATTGGTTGAAGCCAAAAATAATTTTTATAAATATGGTTTAAATAAAATTCATCCTCAAAGCGTACAGATCAATTTGATTGAAGGTGCTGATCGGATTCTGCCTGCACTCCCTGAAAAAATGGCCGAGCATGCTCAGCAGCAATTAAAACGCATGAAAATTGAAGTCTTAACCTCTAAACGTGTGGAAAAAGTCGATGCTGAACATGTTTATTTTAATGATGGCAGTAAAATTAAAGCTGAACTGAAGGTTTGGGCAGCAGGCATTAAAACACCAGAAGTAATTTCGAAGCTTGAAGGCTTTGAAAAAGACCGCATGGGGCGTTTGAGTGTATATGCAACATTACAAACTAAGGCACACCCAGATATTTTCGCGTTTGGTGATTGTGCACATTGCCAACCGCGTGCAGATGAGCCTGTCCTCGGCCCACGCGCTCAAGTTGCTAGCCAACAAGCGTCATTTCTCGTGGATTGCTTAAAGGCGCGTATCCGTGGTCAGCAACTCCCGATGTTCGTATTTTCAGACAAAGGTTCCTTAGTCTCATTAAGCAAGCATAAAGCGGTTGGTGAACTTTTAGGTCAGGTCAATGTTCAAGGCTTTGTTGCCAAATCAATGTACGTTTCACTTTATCGTATGCATCAAGCCACAATTTACGGCTACGCACATGCAGGACTATTAACGGCTAAAGATTTTGTTACACGAAAAATTGCGCCTAAAATTAAATTGCATTGAAATTTACAGATTTGCCCCGATTAATGAAAAAAGCATCATAAGCATTTAAAAATTGCATTTTTTTGATAAATTTAGTCTACAAAAGTGCAATTTCACTTTATGATGTAACCCTTAAAAAATTGAATGGATCAATAACATGACTGCTATTGCAAATAACTCTGTGGTTTCTTTCCACTACACATTGACTAATGCAGAGGGTGAAACTCTCGACCAATCTCAAGGTGAGCCACTAGCATATTTGCACGGCGCTGGTAACATCATTCCAGGTCTTGAAAAAGCTCTTTTAGGCAAAACAGTTGGTGAAAAATTCACTGTAACTGTACCTGCTGCTGAAGGTTATGGCGAATACAATCCTGATCTCGTTCAAGAAGTTCCTGCTCAAATGTTCCAAGGCGTGGATAACATCCAACCAGGTATGCAATTCCAAGCTCAAACTGATGACGGCGTTCAAATCGTGACAGTTAAAGCGGTTGAAGGCGACAACGTTGTTGTTGATGCGAACTTTCCACTTGCTGGTCAAGATTTAACTTTCGAAGTTGAAATCGTTGAAATCCGTGAAGCTTCTGCTGAAGAACTTGAACACGGTCACGTACACGGTGCAGGCGGTCACCACCACTAAGATCTTCTGATCTCTAGTGCAAAAAGGCAAAGTTTTTACTTTGCCTTTTTTATTGCGCCTGATATAGGTATGCCATATAAGAACTTTTCAAACTATTAAATACAAAAAAGCAGGCCACGGCCTGCTTTTTTAAAACGGATAATTAATTCTTATGAATTAACGACGTTGGTTATAAATCTGCTGCGCTGCAGGTAGATTTTTACGCATCGCTTCAATACGTTGTGAGTTTGATGGATGCGTTGATAAGAATGATGAACCTCCCGCACCTTCAAGCTTATTCATTTTTTCCCAAAGCGTAATCGCCGCTTGTGGGTTATAACCTGCACGTGCCATTAACATTAAGCCACCTTGGTCTGCACGGCTTTCCAAAGAACGTGAATAAGGCAGACCTATACCAATTTGACTACCCAACTGCGCGGCCGCAGTACCCAATTGACCGACATTATTACCTGCCGCACTTAAACCAATATTCAATGCAAGATCAGTTAAGGCTTGCGCTCCCAATTTACTTTTTGCATGCTCTTCAAGAGCATGGACCATTTCATGTCCCATAACTGCTGCAATTTCTGCATCGGTTAAATTCAGTTTATTGACGATACCTGTATAAAATACAACTTTACCGCCTGGAGCTACAAAGGCATTGACTTGATCAGATTTCATGACTGCCAATTGCCATTGGAACGCTTGACCCGTTTGGTTCATTTGGTCTGCAAATGGGCGAAGTTTGAGGAATACTGAATTAATTCGTTTATACGTACTTGATGAAGTATCTAACTGATTTTTAGAACGCGCATCCGCCACCATTTTGTTATAACTTTGTGTTGCTTGCGCGTTCAATGTAGCAGTATCCGCTCCTGCCATATCTGCCACTGTCGCACAGCCCGAAATCGTCATTACACCGGCCATACACAGGCTCGTTAGAATTATTTTTTTCATTAAGGATACTCCAGACCATTAAAATATAAGTGAATTTATGGATATTATATTCTTATGGTTTGGAGCTTAAAACGAAGTTATAGCGACTTATAATAGTATTTATGTAATTTTTTTAAGCTGAAAATTGAAGAACCAACCAATAGATTAAACAAACCACATTCAAGCCCAAATACACATGCATTAATGGCTTAATTTTTTCTTCTAACTGCACATTTTTTCGCTTAAAAAATAGGACAGCATTTTGTATCAAAACTATGGGTACAAGAATACAGGCAATAATCACCGACAACCCAATCAGGGCTTGATAAATTAATTGTGGATCTTGAGTTTGGGCACGAATGATCATCATAGCAATAGTGGGTGCTCCCCCCATCGCAAATAATAAAGAATAAAAAATGGTGGTCGAAATATTCTTTTGCATCCTGCACTTCTCTTCCTAATTCAAATTGCATTTTAGCAACTCACCACAAAGTGTATAGCGTACTAAAATGCAACTTTAGTCTTGAAAACCGCAGATATTAACGACGTACACTCGATGGTGTCGCATTTTTATAATATTGCTGCGCTTCCGGCATCATTTTTTGCATAGCAGCAATACGGTCATTATTGCTTGGGTGTGTAGACATAAATTTGCTCAGTGCGTCGTTGCCACTGTTATCATTCGCATTCATTTTTTTCCACAATGAAATCGCCGCTTCTGGATTGTATCCAGCCTTTGCCATCATCACTAGGCCACCTTTATCCGCGCGGCTTTCCAAATTACGTGAATACGGCAAGCCCACACCAAATTGACTCCCCAAGTCAAGCAAGGTTGCACCATAGCCACCTGCTGCATTACCTACGTATTGTGAACCTATACTCACTGCAAGATTGGTCAGTGCTGAAGCGCCAATTTTATTTTTTGCATGTTCTTCTAAAGCATGAACCATTTCGTGACCCATGATTGCTGCGACTTCATCATCCGTGAGTTTGAGGGTTTCGACGATTCCTGTATAGAAAACAACTTTCCCGCCGGGTGCAACATAGGCATTGATTTCTTTAGACTTGATTACGGCAACTTTCCAATCAAAAGCCTGACCCGTTTGATTCATCTGATCCGCAAATGGTTTCATTTTCCAGAAAACACGGTTTACTTTTTGATAAGTCGCAGACTTGGTATCGAGCACTTGTTTGGTCTGTGCGTCTTTCAGCATTGCGTTATAAGACTGTGTTGCCTGTAAGTTCAAAGATGCAGAATCAGCACCTGCAAGATCAGCAATCGTGGTACAACCTGATAAAGAAGCTGCTACGGCAAAGCATGCCAAAGATTTTTTATAATTCATCATGATCTCTAGTTATTTATAAAGAGTGTCAAATATATACAAAAAATTGACTGACTCAATATTTTTATGCTTATTTTTTTCAAAATCTTTATTTTTCCATGATTTAAATTTAATATCTGATGTTACCCCGTAAAAATAATTTCACATTTTTTAAATACTTTTAAGTATATTCAACGGAGTCTTACATCTTGGGTTTAAATACAGGGATTAGCCTTCGGCTGGAGGTACACACATGAAACAATGTTTCTCATTAGGCAAAATGAGAAGCGTGCTTCGCAAGGAAACCATCTTGCGGTGCAATGCACCTCACCGACAAAACTCGTTCACTAGTGTCAAAATATTTACAGTATTGCAAAAACATTTTTAATTAAAAGTAGTCCTGTCTCAAACACTTGCGGATGAATTATCGCGTATCATTCTTTTATTTGAATCAAATGGCACTTCGGATGTTACTGAGTACTATCAGTTTATAATACATGCCGTTTTTTGAAGTTATGTTCTTCGCTATATAAAAAAAGCCCCGCTTTCGCGAGGCTTTTACATCTTAATTCAACAGCACATTATGCGTCGAATGGATGACGTAATACGATTGTTTCATCACGGTCTGGACCAGTTGAAATGATGTCGATTGGACATTCAATCAATTGCTCTAAACGTTTCACGTAGTTAATTGCATTTTGTGGCAATTGATCTAGTGATTTCGCACCAAAAGTAGACTCTGACCAACCTGGCATAGTTTCGTAGATTGGTTTTAAAGTTTCAAATGCAAGCGCATCAGAAGAACCTACACAACCAGAATCAGCTGCTTCGTAACCTACACAGATTTTCACTTCTTCTAAACCATCTAGAACGTCTAGTTTAGTTAAGCAAATACCAGAAAGTGAGTTTACTTCTACTGAACGACGTAGAATTTCAGCATCGAACCAACCACAACGACGTTGACGGCCAGTAGACGCACCAAATTCAGAACCTACAGTACCCAAGTGTTTACCGATTGCATCACCAACATCGTTAGCAGCATCATAAACAAGTTCAGTTGGGAACGGACCAGCACCTACACGAGTTGTGTACGCTTTAGTGATACCCAATACATAGTCAAGGTGCAATGGACCAAGACCTGAACCAGAGCTTACGCCACCAGCAGTTGTGTTTGAAGAAGTAACATACGGGTATGTACCGTGATCAACGTCAAGAAGTGAACCTTGCGCGCCTTCAAACATGATTTTCTTACCTGCTTTACGGTAAGCATGAAGTTCGCCAGTCACGTCCATCACCATAGGTTCGATGACTTTACGCCATTCGTCACATAGAGCGATTACATCTTCAACTTTAACGGCTTCAACACCGAAGAATTGAGTCAATTGGAAGTTATGGTATTCAAGAAGCTCTTCTAGTTGAGCTTTAAGATGAGCACCACCACGAACCAAGTCAGCAACACGGATTGCACGACGAGCCACTTTGTCTTCGTATGCAGGACCGATACCACGACCTGTTGTACCAATTTTCGCATCGCCACGTTTTTTCTCACGTGCTTGGTCAAGGGCGATATGGTGTGGAAGGATCAATGGGCAGTTTGGAGAAATACGTAGACGTTCACGTACAGGCACGCCTTCTTTTTCTAAAACTTCCATTTCATGGATTAAAGCTTCAGGTGATAAAACAACACCATTACCAATTAAGCACAATACGTTGTCACGTAAAATACCAGATGGAATGAGGTGTAATACAGTTTTCTTACCACCAACCACAAGTGTATGACCTGCGTTGTGTCCACCTTGATAGCGAACTACCGCAGCCGCTTGATCTGTGAGCAGGTCGACGATCTTACCTTTACCTTCGTCGCCCCATTGGGTACCAAGTACCACAACATTCTTGCCCATAATAGCCTCATTGCATCATGCTGTTAAAATTGGAAAAAACGTGTGTGCCCGCAGGCACATTCGCGATTAAATTTGTTTGATTGTCCACTCGCCATTTGCATTCACCAACTGGTGCGTTGCATAAGGTGCTGAGCTTAAATCATCATTACCTAACAATTGAACAACACTGAATCCTTCGGTACGTGCTGCCTCAATTGCCTTTAATAAATCTGCTTCGATGCCTTTTGGCGCAACCAAAACTTGGCTTTTCTGAACTTGACCAGCAGTTAATGCATATAAGTCACAAGAGAAACCTGTCGCTGGACGCGCGCGACCGAAGTGTTCACCAATACCGTCATAGCGACCGCCTTGAGCCAATGGCGCAGCACGGTTTGGTGCATATACGGCATACATTAAACCAGTGTGATAATGGTATGAACGAAGTTCTACAACATCGATACCAATATGTAGTTCTGGCCAACGCACCTGAATTGCGGCTTGTGTCGATTTCACTGCATCAAATGCAAGTTTAAATGCTTCGTTATTTAAAACTTCAGCACTTAAATTTGCTTGTAACGCATCTAAATCACTTGCAAAACGACCTAATGTATAGAAGTCATCACCATTTGGAATGCTTTGTGTGAATTCAGCAAGTTCAGGTAGTGCTTTACGTTGATACAAGTCAGATAACTGACGTTCAACTGCTTTGCTCAAGCCAGCTTGTTTCACCATGCTGCGGAATAAACCGACATGCCCTAAATCAAGATGGATACCATCTGCATGACCTGCTTTAGCAAGCAAGTTGATCATGACATCAATCAGTTCAACGTCAGCATCAATGCTGTCTGAACCAAATAATTCTGCACCTAACTGTAAAGGTGCACGTGTGGTATTAAAACCCTGTGGCTTAGTATGTAGTACTGTACCAGCGTAGCAATAACGAGCCACACCTTCGACAGGATGTACATGCGCATCAATACGAGCCACTTGTGGTGTCATATCGGCACGCACACCAAGCAAACGACCTGAAAGTTGGTCGATCACTTTAAAAGTGGCTAAGTCTAAATCTTGATTCGATTCTGAAAGAGAAGATAGAGATTCGATGTATTCAATGAATGGCGTGTACACCAACTGATAACCTCGAGATGCGAGGAAATCTAATGCTTCACGACGCAAAGATTCAATCACTTGCGCCTGTTCTGGCAGTACATCAGCTACACCATCAGGTAATAACCATGTCTCTGAAATGGGCATGTTGTAAACCTAAATTCTTGTCAGCGCGGAACAAATCCGCATAAAAAAATCGGGAGCACACCCGATTTCTCCTAGTTTAGCACGATAGTTTTACGCTTGCACACGACTTTTTCATAAAAGATGCTTCAGCATTCATTACTTCATTTACAGCTTTAACTTTTACAACTAAATACATGTTTATGCTTAGATTTTAAAATCCTGTGAACGTTATTTTTTTAACCATTTGATAAAAAATAATCAGCACCCTGCTTTCTATAGATGAAGTTTTAAACAAAGTTATAAATATGATCAGGCTCAATAACTTAATTTAAGACACGAACATCAATCCAATGGAAGCGCTGTAGTTTGTTTAACGGCCTGTAACGGTATCTCTGTTTTTACATTTTGCACACTGGCAATCTGCGTTAAATGATGAATCTGAAACTTTCGATAGGCTTCTAAATCTGCCACGACGATACGTAAGAAAAAGTCACAATCCCCTGCCATGAGTTGACATTCAACCACCTCAGGCATCGTTTGAATCGCTGCGACAAAATCATTCACGGTTTTTGCATCTTGACCTTTTAGCCAAATCCGCGCAAATACCGTTAAACTTAAATTCAATTTTGACTGATTCAGTAAAGCCACATATTTCTCAATATAGCCTTCATCTTCTAGTTGCCTAACCCGTCTCAAACACGGCGAAGGTGATAAACCAACTAGTTGGGCCAATTCATTATTTTGTAGTTTTCCATTTTGCTGTAATGCTTGCAAAATGCGTTTATCTATCTGATCCATCAATAAAGGCACTAAATTTCACAATAATCTATATTTTAGCAATTTCATTGCACAATAAAAGCAACCTTTCCTAAAATAGCTGCCAAATGCCGCTCAGATATTCATAAAATATTGCTTTCGATCTCGCTTCATGGAAAACGTCATGTTGATGTTTAGACAAAGTACACTCAATCACACCCATTCACAGCATTCTATGGAGTTTAAACGAGGTCTAAAAACATCTATTCCAATGCTGCTGGGTATTATTCCTTTTGCATTAGTTTTGGGTGCTCAGGCAACACATAAAGGATTTTCTAGTTTAGAAGTTCCGCTTTTGACTGGCCTTAACTTTGCCGGTGGATCTGAATTTGCCATTTTGGAAGTTTGGACCAATCCCCCTAATATTCTCATGCTGATGTTTATTACGTTTTTAGTGAATAGTCGGCACCTATTAATGGGGGCGAGCCTTGTCCCGTATTTACGACATCTACCGAATCGTAAGGTTTATACCGCTTTATTTTTTATGTGCGATGAAAGTTGGGCTGTGGGTTTGGCTGATGCGCAAAAAAAATCTAATGTTTTGGGAATTCAGCGCGCCTTTAGTTTGATGTTCTATGCAGGCTTATGCTGTGCTCTATATTTGATGTGGGTTGGCTTTACCACGCTAGGGGCAATGATCGGGCCGATACTTGGCGATATTAGTCGACTTGGTTTTGATATGGCCTTCCCTGCTGTATTTCTTGTTTTACTGCGTGGCATGTGGAAAGGCTTTAAAGCGGCGCGTCCATGGCTGGTCAGTTTGATTGCCGCATCTTTGGCTTACTTGTATCTCCCTGCGGGCTGGTATGTTCCGATTGGCGCAGTTACTGGCATTGCTTCTGCATTTTTCCTAATTGGAGATGATGCATGATCCACACTAGCACCCTGATCGCGATTCTATTTATAGCCTTAACCACTTACCTGACCCGCATCTTGGGTTATATGTTACTGAAAAACCGTAGTCTCACCAACAAACAACGTCAAATTATGGAAGTTGTCCCCGGCTGTGTGTTGATATCAGTGATTGCGCCCTATTTTGTCAAAGATAATCCTGCCGATCTGATTGCGATAGCCATTACCCTATTTGCAGCATCACGTTTTTCGTTATTGCCTACCGTTGTGATTAGCATGCTTTCAGCAGCAGTATTAAGACAAATTTTGATTTAACTAAGTAATACGCGATCATGTTTTGAATAACGAAAGAACTACGATTTAAACCCAATGATGATGAATATTAGGAATCATCTTATTGGATAAAAAATACCTATACCTTGAGATCACATGCATTCAGTAAATATCGAGGTATGGGCAGTCTTTTGTATTTTTTTGATTAGCTTTGGTCTGTCTTGACCACTTTTGCCAAAAGGTTCACCAACTCTGCATTTTGCAATTCAACTTGCTGTAATTTATGTGTGGTCTGATCTAAAACTTCTTGCTGGATATGCATTTTCTTTGCAAGATCTTGCATAATTTCCAAGGTCTTTTTCAAGTTCGCTTCTAGATGCACCACTTTTTCCTCGAGTGGCAAGGTTTCATGCGCGGTAGATTGCGATACGTCACGATTAAACTGTAGCCAAATTAAAAAAATAACCGCCAGCGCCAATAATAAAATAAATCCCCAAAGTAACATCAACATCATGCTCAATACTCTTTATATATTTCTTTGACTTTCATCTTAAACAATAAATCGGCTGTGCTTGAATATTTTTTAAAGTTTTTCAATATTTTCAAGCCATATGTAGGTCATTAAGCATGATTTTTCATCTAATTTTAGAAAATAAAAAACACCTACAAGCTAGTAGATGTTTTCTATATTGGATAAGTTTGAATTTTTATAGAGAATGAAAACTTTCACATAAATCGAGCAAGCGGTTCGCATAACCCCATTCATTGTCATACCATGCGAAAACTTTTGCTTGTTTTCCTACCACCATGGTTTGATTCAAATCGACAATCAATGAATAAGGTGAATGATTAAAATCACTTGAGACCAAAGGTTCATCGGTTACTGACATAATTTCATGATAATCAAAACGTGCAGCTTTGCTTAACACTGCATTTAACTCATGCTTGGTGATAAGCGATTGGGACACAAAACTTAAATCGATTGCAGCAACATTGATAGTCGGTACACGAATCGAATAGCCATCGATTCGATCTTCCATTTTCGGCATGACCCGTTTCAATGCCCCTAGAGCTGAAGACGTCGTTGGAATAATATTTTGACCCGAAGCTCGCGCACGACGTAAATCACGATGTGCATGATCCAATACAGACTGATCCGCAGTCACAGCATGAATTTCTGTCATGAGTGCTGTGTCTATACCAAAGGCATCATCAATAATTTTGACTAAAGGCACCAAAGCCTGCGTGGTACACGACACACTCGAAATAATTTGATCCGTCGCTTTGACTTCATGATGATTAACACCATACACAATCGCAGCATCAACACTGTCAAACGGCGCCGCACCAATAATCACACGTTTGGCACCTGCACCAATATGTTGTGTGGCTGCCTCTCGCGATCTAAATAAACCTGTGCATTCAAGTACCACATCGACATTCAGTTGCTGCCAAGGCAAAAGACTCGGCTGTGCTTCATTTAAAACTTGCACTTTGAGATGTGCTTGGGCACAAGAGATGTCTAGAAAAATAGCGCCATCTTGTTCAAGAATTTCGACTTGGCCTGCAAAACGACCATGCGTGGTGTCATATTTAAACAAATGCACCATGGTTTCCACATCAGCGACATCATTTATGGCAACAATTTCATAATGAAATTCTTTTGGATTTTCAAACCAAGCGCGTAATACATTGCGTCCGATTCGACCAAATCCATTAATTGCCACTCGCTGCATGACTTACCCTTCATTTTGAAACAGTTATAAAGCGCTTATATATTAAAGGATTTCAACAATAATTCGTAATCATTAATTCTCTTAATACTTATTAAAATGGGTGTTGAGTGAAAATATTCAAAATAGCTTTTCGACTTTATAATGAAGAAAAATATTCTATAGACCATAAATCACAATGATGAAGCAAACACTACAACCATTTTATTTGTTCTGGCAAAAGCTTAAACCTACAAAGCTCTTTTACGCTTCCATCTCAATATTTTTGATATTTTTATTAGGTTCAACCGAGACTACAGCGCAAATATATCAACACTGTTCATCAGCGGAGATACAAAAATTACAACGCCTATTCTCAGACAATAATTCCTCCAATGCCAATGAACCTGTATTTCAGGACTGCATTCAACTTCAGCATAGTCGTCGATTATTAGCCCTTTCTAGTAATGCGACTGACGTGATTCAGGACAATGCGGGCAATTATGATCTAAAGCTTTATCTTATAGATAAAGGCACATTTCAAGTACTAAAAGTATTTAAGTCACCTAAAGGCATTGTGCCTACGACACGTTTAGATAATGTTCAATTTGATCTCACCCCCTATGCAAAAGATCAGGACTTGGTGGGTATTGCTTTAAAACAATCGCACATAGGCGGTATTCATTCATCAAGACGATTGCTTTACCTTTATGCCATTCAAACTGATTCAAAAATTTTAGCTGTCTTAAATGGACTAATGACCAACTACAACAGCAGTACACAAAGTGCTTGTGATGACTGGAATACTGAAGAATTAAAGCGCACCTTGCACATCAGCAATCAAACCCATAAGGGCTTCCCTATTTTCTTAATCAAAGAGTCGAGCATTAGCAGCCATTACAATCACAAAAACTGCAAAGCGTCCGCTGAACATGACCAAGGTCGTTATCAGCTCAAATTTGATGGCAAGGAATACCCCATTCAACACATAAAAAAGACAGATCCTGACTTATAAGCTGATTAATTCACGCCTTTAAAATTTGAAAATGCGTTTAGGATTTAAGTAAAATTTCATCTTAAATTTAAAAATAAACCAAAGTACCATTGAGTAAAAACTGCCAAAATTTTCACAACCATAATGAAAATGAATCAATTCAAATGAATTATATAAAAAGTCATATAGTTCATTGAAAATCATTGGTCACTACACCTTTTTCCGTTATAATTTAGCGTTTTTAAATTTTATGTCAGCATCTCAAGCCAGCTTTAAAATTTTGTAAGACTTGCTTGATATGCTATTACCAAATCGAAATTAGGAGAGACTTGGTTGTGAGTACTCGTTTTATGACATCAGCTGAAATTCGCGAAGCTTTTTTAAGCTACTTTGAATCGCAAGGGCATACACGTGTCGCGTCGAGTTCTCTGGTACCTGCCAACGACCCAACACTATTGTTCACAAATGCTGGTATGAACCAGTTTAAAGACTGCTTCCTTGGTCTTGAAAAACGTGACTACGTTCGTGCAACTTCTTCACAAAAATGTGTCCGTGCCGGTGGTAAACACAACGACTTAGACAACGTTGGTTATACAGCACGTCACCACACATTCTTTGAAATGTTGGGTAACTTCTCATTTGGTGACTACTTCAAACGTGATGCCATCACATTTGCTTGGGATTTCTTAACCAACGAAAAATGGTTAGGTCTACCAAAAGATAAACTTTATGCCACTGTTTACCATACAGATGACGAAGCATTTGATATCTGGAACAAAGAAATTGGTCTAGACGCTTCACGAATTATCCGTATAGGTGACAACAAAGGCGAAAAATACGCTTCAGATAACTTCTGGGCAATGGGTGATACAGGTCCATGCGGTCCATGTTCTGAAATCTTCTTTGACCATGGCGACCATATTTGGGGTGGCTTACCGGGCACTCCTGAAGAAGATGGCGATCGTTTCATCGAAATTTGGAACAACGTATTCATGCAGTTCAACCGTACTGCTGATGGCGTACTGCATGCCCTTCCTGCACCTTCTGTAGATACAGGTATGGGCCTTGAGCGTATTTCTGCAGTTTTACAGCATGTAAACTCAAACTACGAAATTGATCTATTCCAAAACCTACTTAAAGCTGCTGCTGAAATTATTGGTTTAGATACCACTGAACTTGAAGCAAAAGCGCAAGCAGAAAACAAACCAGTTGAATACCCTGCTTCACTTAAAGTTGTGGCTGACCATGCACGTTCTTGCTGCTTCCTGATTGCAGACGGTGTTAACCCGTCTAACGAAGGCCGTGGCTATGTACTTCGCCGTATTATCCGTCGTGCAGTACGTCATGGTAACAAATTGGGTGCGACTGGTTCATTCTTCTACAAAATGTTGCAGCCGTTAATCGAAGTGATGGGTGCTGCTTATCCTGAACTTGCTGCTAACCAGGCACGTATCGAAGCACAGCTTTTGAAAGAAGAAGAACAATTCGCAAAAACTTTAGAGCAAGGTTTGAAATTGCTTGAAAGCGAATTGGCTCAACTTAAAGGTTCAGTGATTCCAGGCGAAACTGTATTTAAACTTTACGATACTTACGGCTTCCCGACTGACTTAACAGCAGACATTGCACGTGAACGTGATCTCACCATTGACGAAGCTGGTTTCGAAGTCGAAATGGCGGCTCAACGTCAACGTGCGCGTGATGCTGGTAAATTTGCTATCGACTACAACTCAATTGTCAAAGTTGAAGGCGAGACTCAATTTGACGGCTATGACGCGACTCAAGGCCAAGGTCAAATTGTTGCAATCTACAAAGATGGCGAACAAGTTGATGAAGTTTTTGAAGGTGACGAAGCGCTGATCGTTCTAAACCAAACTCCTTTCTATGCAGAAAGTGGCGGTCAAGTTGGCGATACAGGTATCTTCAAAAACGAAACTGGTATTTTTGAAGTTCAAGACACCAAAAAATCAGGCGGCGCTTTTGTACACCAAGGCATCGTGACCATGGGTAACTTAAAAGCAGCTCAAGCAGTTGAGGCTATTGTTAAAGCGGATATCCGTGAAGCAACTTCACGCAACCACTCTGCAACTCACCTATTACATGCAGCACTTCGCCAAGTTTTAGGTACGCACGTACAGCAAAAAGGTTCATTGGTTGCAAGCGAACTTTTACGTTTTGACTTTGCCAATGACCAACCTGTTTCATTTGAACAGCTTCAAGAAATTGAACGCATTGTCAATGCCGAAGTGATTGCCAATACTGCTGTTTCAACTGAACTTTTAGACATCGATGCGGCCAAAGAAAAAGGCGCAATGATGTTGTTCGGTGAGAAATACGGTGACGAAGTACGTGTACTTTCAATGGGTACAACCAAAGATGAGAAAAACTTCTCTATCGAACTTTGTGGTGGTATTCACGTAAAACGCACAGGTGACATCGGCCTATTCAAGATTACATCTGAAGGCGGTGTTGCTGCAGGCGTACGTCGTATTGAAGCCGTTACGGGTACTAAGGCAGTTGAAGCTGCGCAAAAAGCAGATCGTGACATTCATGCAATCAACGATTTGCTGAAAGCGCAAAAAGATCAAACTTTAGAAAAAGTTGAAGCTTTGTCTCACACAGCATCTAGCTTGCAAAAACAAATTGAACAATTGAACCAAAAATTGGCAAGCTTCCAAGCCGCTGAGTTATTGAGTCAAGTTCAAGAGATTGCTGGCCGTAAAACATTAATCACCACGGTTCAAGGTGTAGATGCGAAATCACTTCGCAACTTGCACGACGGTGTGAAATCTAAGTTAGACAATGCTGTGATCGTGATCGCAGCGGTTGATGCCGACAAAGTGAGCCTCATTGCTTCGGTTGCTAAAGAATACACTGCTGCTGTAAAAGCAGGTGACATCATCAAACACCTTGGTCAAGAACTTGGCGGTAAAGGTGGTGGTAAACCTGATATGGCTCAAGGTGGTGCGCCTTATAGCGACAAACTTGAAGCGGTAATGACTGACCTCGTTGCATGGTTAGCTGCAAAATAAGACCAAAAGTCCTATAGCTCAAAGTGACTCACCTCCTTTGAGCAAATCAACAGGTTTAAGCAGTGTGTTTTTTAATGCTGGATCCTGCTTAAACACTGTTGATGCGTGAAAGCGCAAACTCAATCATCATGTTGAAACCAATATTCAACCTCTGGCTAAATGATGAAAATGGAGTCTAAAAGGCTGGGTTCATGTGAATCCCCTGCAGACACAAAGTATCTATTTGAACTCCTCCTACCTTGGAGTTCATAAGCTACGTGGTATATTAAAATCGCGCCGAAGTGCGGTCTTAAAATATGTGTAAGTGCTTTAAGTCTTTAGACTTATTTACTTGGTAAGGATAGTTATGGCATTAATCGTTCAAAAATATGGCGGTACCTCAATGGGTACTCCAGAGCGCATTTTAAATGTTGCTCGTCGTGTAAAGCGTTGGCATGATCACGGTCACAAAGTTGTGGTTGTTGTATCTGCAATGAGTGGCGAAACCAATCGTCTACTTGCTTTAGCGAAAGCCATTACCGAAACCCCTGATCCACGCGAATTAGACCAAATGGTGTCTACGGGTGAACAGGTAACGATTTCTATGTTAGCAATGGCACTTAACTCTATTGGTGTTGAAGCTAAATCACTTACAGGCCGTCAAGTCGGTATTAAAACTGACAGCGCATTTACCAAGGCGCGTATTGAAGCGATTGATACGGATGTATTGACTTCAAACCTTGACGCTGGACGTGTCATTGTAGTGGCAGGTTTCCAAGGCTTTGATGCCGAAGGTAACACTACGACTCTAGGTCGTGGTGGTTCTGACACTTCGGGTGTTGCATTGGCCGCCGCACTTAAAGCTGATGAATGTCAGATTTACACAGACGTTGATGGTGTTTACACCACTGACCCTCGTGTCGCTCCAAAAGCGAAAAAAGTTGATCGTATTTCTTTTGAAGAAATGCTTGAAATGGCATCACTTGGTTCTAAAGTCCTTCAAATTCGTTCTGTAGAATTTGCCGGTAAATACCAAGTGCCTTTACGCGTATTATCAAGTTTTGATAATGACGATGATGGCGCATTCGACGAAAACTTTAAACAAAACGTCGGGACACTAATCACCACTGAAGCGGAAGACAACATGGAACAACCAATCATCTCAGGTATCGCGTTCAACCGTGATGAAGCTAAATTAACTATTCTTGGTGTACCGGATAAACCAGGTATCGCTTCAAACATCCTTTCACCAATTGGTGATGCCAATGTTGAAGTGGATATGATTATCCAAAACGTTGAAGAAGACGGCACAACTGATTTCACATTTACAGTTAACCGTAGTGAATTATCAAAAGCGAAAGCCATTCTTGAAGCGACTGCACAAGAAATTGGTGCACGTGAAGTTGCAACTCGCGCAGACATCGTTAAAGTATCGATTGTTGGTGTTGGTATGCGCTCACACGCAGGTGTTGCAAGCAAAATGTTTACTGCTCTTGCAAAAGAAGGCATTAATATTTTGATGATTTCGACTTCTGAAATCAAAATTTCAGTGATTATTGATGAGAAATACTTAGAGCTTGCTGTACGTGCTCTACACACTGCATTCGGTCTAGACCGTGAAACAGGTGAATCAAGCGCACGTGCTTAATTAACCTTGCTGTGTGTCAAAATTTGTCATTGTTAGACAGATTTTGAAAAACATCGTAAAAATTCAGAGCCACTATAGTTTTTTTTATAGTGGCTCTGTTATATTAAACCTGAGGATTTTAAAATTTACTCAGTTTGCGACTGTCACAATGATTGTTTCAGATGCACTGCTAAATTTTTTGCTTTTACAAGTTATGAATTTTACATAACAGATCATTTGCAGGTTTTGCATTTTGCAAGGAGAGAAACATGCTGATTCTGACTCGTCGTGTCGGAGAAACATTAATGATTGGAGACCAAGTTAGCGTGACTGTACTTGGTGTTAAAGGTAATCAGGTTCGTATTGGCGTGAATGCTCCAAAAGAAGTATCTGTTCATCGTGAAGAAATTTACCAACGAATTCAACATGAACGCGCAATGCACGAACATCTCCAAAACATTGATCAAGAATATCAGCCATCTTTTGAAGAAACTGATTATTCCCAAAATAACTATAATCGCTAAGATTTAAGTTGTTTAAATCATAAAGCGGCTCATTAGGCCGCTTTAAATTTATCTAGAACATGCTTTTACTATAGACGTTCAACTAAGCTTTATTACTACCCTTCTAGAACTTTACGTACGGGGCCAAAACTGCGGCGATGTTCATCAATCACCCCATACTGCGCAATCGCTTCGAAGTGCGCTTTGGTTGGATAGCCCTTGTGTTTCGCAAAACCATACTGTGGATATTTTGCATCTAGTTCAACCATTTCGTGGTCTCGAGTCACTTTTGCCAAAATACTCGCAGCCGAAATTTCAGGATGAATCGCATCACCACCTACGACAGCATCACAGCTCATCGCTAAACCGGTTGGGACTTTATTACCATCTACCAACACGTGTTCTGGCTGTACATTGAGTTTTTCCACTGCACGACGCATTGCAAGTAATGATGCTTGCAAAATATTGATCTCATCAATTTCTTGTGCGGAACTTTCAGCAATCGCCCAAGCCAAGGCTTTTTCTTGAATCTCAATAAATAACTTTTCACGTTTTTTTTCAGTGAGCTTTTTAGAATCGTTTAAACCTTCAATCGGGTTATTTGGATCTAAAATGACAGCTGCCGCAACAACCGAACCCACCAATGGACCGCGACCCGCTTCATCTGCACCAGCAATTTTCATATATCTCTCACTCAAAATAAAATACGACCCTTAATTTGAATTTGCTAATACTCAGCAATACCAATGTCTGGGTCGTATAAATTGTTCTAAATCTTAGTTTTTAAATGTTTCGATCACGCAAGCATTTAAAGTATTTGTCACAATTTTAGCCGCAAGATTTGCTTGTGAAGTTTTATCCATTGCTGCTACAACCAAATCCGTTGCAGTCACGCTAGTTGTCGCTTTCTCGCCTACACATGAACACACTTCAGTTTGTAGTTCAGATTTTTGAGTTTCTGTTAATAGTTTTGAACCTGTTTTCCAGTAGCTGTTGTTATTTAGCTCAGTCACGCATTTTGCTTGAACACCTACTTTAACAGCCATCATTGCCAAGCTGTTTGCTGAAGTTGTACCTGTAGATGTACTTGTACCTGTTGTACCAGTCGCAGCACATGCAGAAAGTACAAGCGCTAATGGCGCTAGAACAGCAACTAATTTTTTCACGAATATTTCCTTTGTTCTGTTAATTAACGCGCATATTGTGCCCCAAATCACACACCATCTGATATGACTATTTAAAATAAATTCGGTAGTTGTGTAGTTAATCATCAAAGCCTGTGTTGCATATTCACAACACAGTGTCCCGATTTTAAACGACGCATATTTTTGTGGTCTGTATTAGAATCTGCATAAGATTAGACGCTTAAATAATCAACATGAGCAATAACACACAATACTACACTCGAACAGCTCAGGTCTTACATTGGCTGATGGCGATCATATTCATCGTGGCATGGTTAATTGGCTTTTATAGTGGTAATTTTCTGAGTTATGACGTCGATGGCAGCTTTAAAGGGCAAGTCATTACCCTCCATAAAAATATTGCTACTACGATTATTTTTCTGGTGGTGATACGAATCTTTTGGCGCTATACCCACCCCGCTCCAGATTTACCTGACAACATGTCCTCCGGCATGAAAACCTTGGCACATTTGGGTCATTTAGCACTGTATTTTGTACTACTGGCTTTGCCGATCACAGGTTGCTTATTCAGTTGGAGTGCAGGTCACCCTGCTCCCGTATTGTATTTGTTTGAAATACCACGCTTGGTACAAGATAATTCTGAATTATTAGCCATCGTGAAACCATTACATATTTGGATTTCTTGGGCAGCAGGCTTTCTCTTAGTGGGTCATATTTTGGCAGCGCTGAAACATCATTTTATAGATAAAGACCATGTGCTCAAAAGCATGACACAACAACCAAAACTTAAATAGAGACAAAATAAAAGCCACATCATGTGGCTTTTATTTTAAGCATTATCTTTTAATTCAGTACTTGCTGAGCACAACCGCGCATACTATTCAAAACAGCTTTAGAAATCAGTTTATTCTTTTCAGTTTCATTCACTGCAGCAGTCATCAGATCTTTCGCACCGATATCATCCATAGCATGCTCACTCACGCACTGACAAATCGCAGCTTGATTGTCTTTTTTCTGTTGAGCACTCATAAACAACGCAGCACCTTTCCAAATTTTAGAACTATTTAACTCTTGCGAGCATTGATATTCAATCACGGGCTTTAGCATACGCTGACTTAAACTTGATTTATCTGCACTAGCAGCGGATGAAATCAATACTGCGGCTAAAAATGTAATCGATGAGGCAAATATAGAGCGATTTGAATGAGAGAAAAGCATGATTTAAACATAAAAAAGGCAGTGAATATTCACTGCCTGAGATTATACGCTGATTATTAATTCAACGCTTCAATCTTTTTAATCCAAGTTTGTTTTTCCGCATCTGAAATAAATGATGCTTCAAAAGAGTTAATTGCCAGTTGCTTTAACTCTGCATTGCTTAAATCAAGTGCTTTGGTGATCGCAATAAAGTTATCATTCATATAGCCACCAAAATAAGATGGATCATCTGAATTGACGGTCACATGCACACCTTGTTGCAATAGTCGGCGAATATTATGATCAGCCATATCATTCACAACACAAAGTTTTAAATTACTCAGCGGGCAAACTGTTAATGGCATTTTCTCTGCAATTAAACGCTGCATTAAGACAGGATCTTCTTCTGAACGTACACCATGGTCAACACGATTTACTTTCAGTAGATCCAAGGCTTCCCATACGTATTCTGCTGGACCTTCTTCCCCTGCATGCGCAACAATAAGAAAACCTGCTTCACGTGCTTTGGCAAAAACACGTTCAAATTTTGATGGCGGATGCCCCACTTCACTCGAATCTAAACCGACACCAATAATTTGATCTTTATATGGCAAAGCCTGTTCTAGAGTTGAAAATGCTGCATCTTCAGATAAATGACGTAAGAAACACATAATCAGATGTGAGCTAATGCCCAGTTTTACTTTGGCATCATTACAAGCGCGTTGTAAGCCATTCAAAACAGTTTCAAAAGCAACGCCACGATCTGTATGAGTTTGTGGGTCGAAGAACATTTCAGTATGAACCACATGATCTTCTGCACATTTTTCTAAATATGCCCATGCTAAATCATAAAAATCTTGCTCATGAATCAGTACATTTGCACCTGCATAATAAATGTCTAAAAAAGACTGTAAATTATGAAAGTTATACGCTTCTTTTAATTCTTTGACTGACTGATAAGGAATTGCAATATTGTTGCGTTGGGCAATTGCAAACATGAGTTCAGGCTCAAATGTCCCTTCAATATGCACATGTAGCTCTGCTTTTGGCAAAGCGCGAATCAGCTCAAGTTGATCCATCTTTTATCCTCATAAAAATAAAAAAGGGTGCAAACTGAGTTTACACCCTTTCGCTATTTGACAGTATTAACCGCCAAATGCAGCAAATTTTAATGCCCAAAGTGCAGCAATAATCCAGACCATATACGGTACAGTTTTCGCCTTACCTGTAAGCAATTTAACTAATGCATAGCTGATGAAGCCCATTGCAATACCGTCTGCAATTGAATAGGTAAACGGCATAAATACAATTGTCAAGAATGCAGGGACTGCTTCAGTAATATCATCCCACTCAATAAGAACGATACCTTGAATCATCAATACTCCAACAAACAACAATGCTGGCGCAGTTGCAAAACTTGGTACTGACTGAGCAAGTGGTGCTAAGAACAATGCCAAAATAAACAATACAGCAACTACAACTGCAGTTAAACCTGTACGACCACCGGCAGCAACACCTGCTGATGATTCAATATAAGGCGTAGTCGAAGACGTACCCAATGCCGCACCCGCAACAATTGCAGATGAGTCTGCAAATAATGCTTTCTTCAAACGTGGTAATTTACCATCTTTTAATAAGCCTGCACGGTGTGATACACCGACCAATGTACCTGTAGAGTCAAATAAATCGACCAAGAAGAATACAAAGATCACGCCAATCAAACTTGCGGTGAATAGACCTTCGAAGTTCATTTGCATGAATGTTGGAGCGATTGAAGGAATAGCACCTACAACACCTTTAAATTCGTTGAAGCCCAGCAGGGTTGAAATTGCAGTAATCACCAAAATACTGATGATGATTGCACCACGTACTTTAAAGTGATGCATAACCACAACCATCAAGAAGCCAAGTAAAGCTAACAAGACAGACGGCTGTTTTAAATCACCCAGACTAACCAATGTTGCAGGGTTATCAACAATAATGCCGGCATTTTTCAAAGAAACCAGCGCAAGGAATAAACCAATACCGCCTCCGATCGCCAGTTTAAGCGACATTGGAATCGCATTGACAATCGCTTCACGGATTTTGAACATGCTGATAGCGATAAAAACAAGGCCAGAGACAAATACAGCTGCTAAAGCAGTTTGCCATTCCACGCCCATACCCAAACATACAGAATAGGTAAAGTAAGCGTTTAAACCCATACCGGGTGCTAAGGCAATTGGATAGTTAGCAACAAGACCCATCACCAAACAGCCAATGGCTGCTGCTAAACAGGTTGCGACAAAAACAGCGCCATGATCCATACCCGTTTCGGACAAAATCATTGGATTGACAATAATGATGTAACACATTGTCAAGAAAGTAGTTACACCTGCAATGACTTCTGTTTTGAAACTGGTTTTGTTTTCGCTCAGTTTAAACAGACGTTCAAGCATGTTCTCGGAAGATGGATTAGGAGTCGTCATGACCTAGCCCCTATGAAGTAAACTTTATGCATATAAGCATTCCACAAAATTAATCATGTCATGTATTCATCATTAATTTTGTGTATGCCTAAGCAACGAATATGCCAATTCGGCAGATTGTAGGCTTTAAAAAATCCTATTTTCAACAGCATACAACACGGTACAAATGTTGAAATTTGCAAACAAAAAAGCTGCATAAACTTATGCAGCTCCTCTATTTATGTCATTTAATTCGTATTTAATATCAATAAATACTGATCAAATTAATTTCGGCAAATTATAACACATTGATTTTTTAATGTTTCCAAATTTTCATCGCTTTTCAATTTAGTAAATTTAAGACATTGTTTTCTTTAAAAAGTTTCAAATTATTATATATAAAAATAAAATATCAATATTTAGACGAACTCTTCAAGATCATGCTTGAGCTCAATTCAAAAGCAGCAAGATTGATTTTTTAGCGCATATAAGGTGATGCGTTCAAATCATCATTGAACACCTGATTAATTTCTTGCTGTCGCTTTAACTCTGCATTTTTATAAACACTAAACCCTAAGAACACAATGCTGAGTATAAAAATTGGTATCAGTATTTTTTTCATAACAAAATTTTATTCATGTTTAAATATTTGGCTATAATAACAAAAAACTTAAACAAAAAAGTGACGTATTTCACAATTTTATATCTTATTAAGTCATTTAATAAGCTATTTGTTCGATCAATGTTAACTTTGTAATATATTTTAGACTGATAGACAAGATAATCGCTGAATGATTTTTCGAATCCTTTTCCCCTCAAAGCTTCAAATCATAGATCATTTCACATATGAAATTTAAAGCACGATCAATTTCACAGACCCACTATTAAGTCTCGAATGAAGAAGATGAAAAAAGCCGCTGACTTCTAAGCAGCGGCTATTCATATTTTTTACAGATTCAAAATTTTCAATCTTGAACTTAAGCGGCTTGTTGCTCATCTCGCTTAAAGACCAATTCGCCCTTTAAGCTACTCTCAGCATCGAAATAATATCCATCGGTATTAAACGACTTGATATCTTCAATACGTTCAATTTTATTTTCCAACAAATAACGCGCCATTAGGCCACGTGCTTTTTTGGCATAGAAGCTGATGACTTTATATTTGCCGTTCTTTTGATCGAGAAAAACAGGCTTGATGATTTCGGCTTTGATTTTTGATTCTTTGACCGACTTATAGTATTCATCTGAAGCAATGTTGACCAAAAGTTCAGAGCCGGCTTTTTCCAAATCGTCATTGATGAGATTGGTGATGGTATTGTCCCAAAACTCGTATAGGTTATGTCCACGTGGATTTTGCAGCTTGGTCCCCATCTCTAAACGATATGGCATCATTAAATCCAGTGGACGCAATAAACCATAGAGACCTGAGAGCATACGCAAATGGGTTTGTGCATATTCAAGGTCTGAGTTTGTAAGTTTATAAGCATCTAAACCGGTATATACATCACCTTTAAAGGCAAATATTGCTTGGCGTGCATTGGCAAAATCAAAATCAGGCTGCCAATCTCGGAAGCGCTCAACATTTAAAGTCGCAATTTTCTCACTGACACTCATCAAGCTTGAAATTTCACTTACCGACAATTTACGTGCGACTGAGATTAATTCTTCAGAATGATCTAATAGCCGTGGTTGAGTGAATTTTTCAGTCGGTAAAGGGGTTTCGTAATCTAAAGTTTTTGCTGGAGAAATTAAAGCGAGCATAAACATCCTGATTAATTTTTAATTAAACAAACTATAACAGTAGAGTATTTTCAAATCCAATCTGTGTTTTTGATAAACATAATCTGTAAACTATGCGACTCTCCCGCTTTCACATTTTAGTCATTATGTCAGAACAACTGTTCATTCAAGGGCCTGTTGGTCAGCTTGAAATTTTTGTTGATTATCCACAGGGTGAAGTGAAAGGATTCGCGGTAGTTACACACCCTCACCCATTGCAAGGTGGCACACCACAGCACAAAGTACCTGTGCTTTTAGCGCAAATGTTCTTAGAACGTGGCTATGTTGTCTATCGCCCAAGTTTCCGCGGCTCTGGCCAAAGTGCAGGAATACATGACGAAGGCAATGGTGAAACCAAAGATACCATGCAAGTCATTGAATTTGCTCGTAGCCAACACCCAAACTTGCCATTTTATGCAGGCGGTTTTAGTTTTGGTGCAAATGTCATGACTAAATGCTATGCCCTATTGCCAGTGGAGTTACAGCCTGTACAGACTATTTTATGCGGCTTACCAACCACAACAGTTGCAGGTGTACGTCACTATGTGACACCGCATATTAAGGGTGATATTTTATTTATTCATGGTGAAGAAGATAATGTCACACTGTTATCTGACTTGATTCAGTGGGCCAAACCACAGCGCCATTTAATCACGGTTTTGCCAGGTGCAAACCACTTCTTTACAGGTTATCTCAAACAGCTTCGTATTGCGATTTCACGCTTTTTAGTATAAACAATACCAAAAATGAGTCAGGCTTAACTGGCTCATTTTTTTTGCCTAGTGACCGCTCTATTCCCCACCAATATTTCAGATAAATTCACCCACAGCAATTCGATTTATCCATCTTTTTAATGCATTGGCGATCATTAGCTATTCAACATGTAAAGACCTAAGCCTATGCTCGTTTAATTTTGATTACGCCTCAATTTTTTATCTTAAAACCAATTATTTACTTGTTTAAATAATCAACTACAGAAATAATACCCAGAAAAATTAAGATAAAATTTAGAGGGAAAAATGAAATTTATTGTTGCTGTGATTTTAAGTCTAAGCATTGCAGCTTTGGTTTATTATTTTAATTCAACCCCATCCACAACGACAAATTTGCCAGCGTCTACGGTTGCTGCGAACGATGGTCCCAAAGCCTATTTGACTGCGTCATACAAGATGAATGTCGATGGTCGTGATTTTAGCTTAAAAATGGTCTACGACTTTCCCAACAGCCAAGTGTGTGAAGCCCAACTCAACAGCACTGACACCATGAATATGATTTCAACCTTTAAGCAACGCTGTTCGAGTGACTCAGTATGTAAAGAAGCAGATATTTCGTCTTGTTCATCTTTTACCGATCAAAAATATAAAGATATGCTCGATAAAAACTATCATGACACTCATTATATTTATTTAAGCGATAGCAAATTGACTGATCAACGTGGTGTGATCGTGTTTTGGGGACTCAATGAACAAGAGTCAGAAAAAATGTGTGACTATGTGAAAAAGAGCAATCGAACTATTAATCCTATCAATATTGAATGTCTATAACGTTGTTCGATATATTCCGTTAAAAATAAAAAAGCAGCGCTATGCTGCTTTTTTATAGATGATTTTTAATTCGATTTTTCAAATCATTTTGTCATTTGTTTCCATTGAAACTCACTATATGACTCTTCTTCTTTTAAACTGTTTTCGACCGCTTGAGCCAATTGGTTCAATAGACTTTGCTCAGTAATACGATCTAACCAATCTTGGTCTTCATCTGGATAAGAGGTAATTTCACAGACTAGACGACCGGATTCATCCTGCCCCTGACATGTCACTGAAAGCGGCAATTCATGCTGATCGACACTGACTGCAATCTGATCACCACTTTGCGATAACGTTTGAAAGCCATATTTCTCAAGCTTACTTGCTAAAAACTCAGCCACTTGAGTTTGAGTATCAGTACTGCTTTCAGCTCGATTTGAATCGCTATGGGCGGTGAATTGTAGTTTTCTCATGTATCTATCCAAAGACATTCTTGTTGTATAGTTTTAGCATAAGCAATTAAAACCAAACAGCCAAGCATTTGCTTGGCTGTTGTTGAATAAATATACAAATTTAGTGAATTATTTATTCACTTACCGCAATCGTTAAACCGGCTTGAGTCGCTAGCTCTGTAAATGTTGGGAAACTTGTTGCAACAGTTTCTGTACCCACGATATTAATTTCACCCGAAGTACGTAAACCTGCCATTGAGAAGCTCATTGCAATACGGTGGTCATGATGTGATTCGATTTGACCACCTGTGAAGATTGCTCCCCACTCACCCGCTTTGCCTTGACCTTCAATGATGATACCGTCCTCGGTTGGCGTACAATCGATACCCATAATTTTTAGGCCATCTGCCATCACTTGAATACGGTCTGATTCTTTCACTCGAAGTTCAGCTGCACCAGTCAAAATGGTTTGACCCTCTGCACAAGCTGCTGCGATAAACAGCGCTGGAAATTCATCAATCGCCAATGGTACTTGATCTTCTGGCATATGAATGCCTTTGAGTGTACGTGAACCACGAATACGAATATCTGCAATTGGCTCACCGCCAGCGATACGTTCATTTTCAACAGTCAGGTCAGCACCCATCTGTTTTAAAATTTCGATCACACCTGTACGTGTTGGATTAATGCCGACCGCTTCAAGTGTGACATCTGAACCTTCAGTAATCGCTGCACCCACCATAAAGAATGCTGCAGATGAAATGTCAGAGGGTACTTGGATATCCGTACCGACTAACTTGCCGCCACCTCGAAGTGAAATGCGGTTGCCTTCTGTTTTAACGTCATAACCAAATGCACGAAGCATACGTTCAGAATGGTCACGTGTCGGTTCTGGCTCAGTGACAACAGTTTCACCTTCCGCCCAAAGACCTGCCAACAAAATACCAGATTTTACTTGTGCAGATGCCATTGGTAAGTCGTAGTGAATACCTTTCAGGTTTTGACTTCCGGAAATAGACACGGGCGGCGTACCACGCTCACCTGTAGTTTGAATTTGCGCACCCATTTCACGTAATGGTTTAGCAATACGTTCCATTGGACGTTTTGATAATGACGCATCACCCGTCATCACTGAATCAAACTTCTGTGCCGACAACATGCCTGAAAGCAAACGCATTGAAGTACCTGAATTGCCCATATACAAAGCGCCTGCAGGTGCTTTTAAACCATGCATACCTACACCATGAATAGTAACTTCGCCATTTTTAGGGCCTTCAATACTCACACCCATATCGCGGAATGCTTGAAGGGTTGCCAAGGCATCTTCACCTTCAAGGAAACCCGTGACATGCGTTGTGCCTTCTGCAATAGCACCAAACATGATAGAGCGATGTGACACAGATTTATCACCTGGCACAGTAAATTTACCTTGGAATTGCTTTGGACCCGGTAAAATTTTGAATTGCTGTGTCGTCACTTTATTTTTCTCCATCAGTGGTTTCTTTGCGAGCATGTGATTGAAATGTTGACGTGCCGCTTGTGCATGCCCCAACAGTCCCATCAACGCTTGTGAATTTTCATCTTCAATCAGTTTGCGAAGAATAGCCAATTGTTTTTCAAAGCCATCTACCGCATTTAAAATTGCCTTTTTATTGGCAAAAAAGATGTCATGCCACATATGTGGGTCGCTTGCAGCAATGCGTGAGAAATCACGAAAACCGCCAGCGGCATAACGGAAAATATCTAAATTGTCTTCTCGGTTCGCGAGTTGCTCAACCAAGTTAAATGCCATCAAATGCGGAAGATGACTGGTATGGGCCAACACTTCATCGTGTTTTTCCACATCCATGCAAATTACTTCCGCTTTGGCAGCTTGCCACAATTGAATTAGTTTCTCTACAGCCCAATCTGCACTGCTAGGTAAAGGTGTCAAAATCACTTTGTGATTAGCAAATAAATCTACCTTACCTGCATGCACACCTGTTAGTTCAGCCCCAGCAATCGGATGCCCCGGTACAAAACCAGCAGGTAATTGCTCACCATAGACTGCTTTCGCTGCATCAACGACATTGCCTTTGGTACTTCCAACATCGGTAATAATCGTCTGTTCGGATAGATAAGGCTTGATCGCTTCAAGGACTTTTTGTGTCGCTCGTACTGGCAAAGCCAAGACAACGAGATCTGCACCTTTGACCGCTTCAGCAGGATCGCTATAACCCTGCTGAATAAGTCCTAAAGCTTTTGCATCTTCTAGAGTTTTTTGTGAACGCGTAGATGCCACAATTTCCTTAGCCAATCCTTCAGCAATCATGACACGAGCTAGGCTTGAGCCAATTAGCCCAAGCCCAATAAAAGCAACTTTTTCAAATAGTGGTACAGACATGACTTAAGCTTTAGCCTCTAAGCCCAAAACTTTAGCCAATGCCGCTAAGAATTTAGCATTTTCAGCTTCAGTCCCAATTGATACACGTAAATGCTCGGGGATACCAACTGGACGAACAATTACACCTTCTTTTAATAAAGCATTGAAAGTCTGTACAGGATCTGCTTTTACATTTACTAAAATGAAGTTGGCACGTGAAGGCACATACGCTAAACCTAAAGCATCAAAGCCTGACTCAAGTTGAGCCATACCCGCTTTGTTCACTACGCGTGATTTTTCAATAAATGCTTCATCTTTAAGTGCAGCAACTGCAGCCACCATCGCAAGATGGTTCACGTTAAATGGTTGACGAATACGATTGAGGAAATCCGTCACTTCAACTGAAGCCAAGGCAAAACCAACACGTAACGCAGCCAAACCATAGCATTTTGACATGGTACGGCTAACGATTAAGTTTGCGTATTGATCTAAGAATTTCAAGCTATTGAAGTTTTCTGGGAAATATTCCACATAAGCTTCATCTAAAACCACGATCACATTTGCAGGTACTTTTTGCATGAACGCTTCAAATTCAGCTTCTTCAAACCATGTACCTGTTGGATTATTTGGGTTCGCAATAAAAATCAATTTAGTATTGTCTTTAATTGCCGCAGCCATTGCATCTAGGTCATGTGAAAAACCTTTTGCAGGCACTTCAATCGCTTCAGCATTAATGGCTTGTGTCACCAGACCATACACAGCAAATGCGTGTTGGCTATACACCACAGAGTCTTGCTCTGAAACAAAAGCACGAGCGAAAATTTCTAGAAGATCGTTTGAACCATTACCTAACGTAATGCGGTCATGTGCAATACCAAATTGTTTTTCAACTTGGTCTTTCAAAATAAAACCGCCACCATCCGGATATCGACCAATTTCTGCAAGTTCAGCAGCAACCGCTTCTTTCACTTTGTCAGAACAACCCAATGGGTTTTCATTTGATGCGAGTTTTACGATATCTGTAATACCCAACTCACGCTCAAGTTCACTAATTGGTTTACCTGGTTGGTAAGGCTTTAGCTTTGCAATGCCTTCATTGGCTGGGACAAACGTCATTTTACACTTCCAGTTTTTTCAAATGATGAAGGTGATCAACTCCTGATGGAATTGATCACAGTTGTGATCTTAAAGAACAGCAATCGGATATGAACCCAATACACGAATTTCTTTTACTAACGGACGAATTTCTTCAATTGCCGCTTTCACGTTTTCTTGCTCAACATGACCTTCAAGGTCAACAAAGAAGACATAGGCCCATTTTTCAGGCAAGGCAGGACGTGTTTCAATACTGGTCAAACTGATATTGTGTTTTGCAAATGGTGCAAGAATTTCAAGCAGCGCCCCTGCACGGTCATGCGCAGAAATCAACAATGAAGTTTTATCATTGCCCGATTGCGGTACTTTCTCACGACCAATCACCAAGAAACGAGTAGTATTTTCAGGATTGTCTTCAATATTGCTATGCAAAATTTCAAGGTTGTAAATGTTCGCAGCGACTTCAGAAGCAATTGCTGCTGAGTGCCATTCATTGCGAATACGGCGTGCAGCTTCTGCATTTGAACTGAGTGCAACACGTTCTACACCTGGATAATGAGCATCTAACCAACCACGGCATTGCGCCAAAGTTTGTTGATGAGCATAAATTTGTTTAATGCTGTCTTTACGTGTGTTTTCAGACACTAGGAACTGATGATGAATACGCAGCTCCACTTCACCAATAACATTCAGATGTGAAGATTTGAAACAATCTAGGGTGTGGTTCACTACACCTTCAGATGAGTTCTCTACAGGCACAAGACCATAGTGCGCACTGCCTGCTTCTACTTCGCGGAATACTTCATCAATCGTTGGAAGAGGGCGAACAACAGCGTCTTGACCAAAGTGTTTCAACACCGCCGAATGTGTATATGTCCCAACTGGACCTAAGAACGCAATACTTTGCGGTGCTTCAAGAGCTAAACAAGCCGACATGATCTCACGGAATAAACGTGCCATTGTCACATCAGACAATGGGCCTTCGTTACGATCCATAACTTTACGTAAAACTTGCGCTTCACGTTCAGGACGATAAAACAATGGATTCTCTTCAGCAGCAAATTTTGCTTTTGCAACTGCCTCAGCTAGTTTCGCACGACGGTTGATAAGTTGTTGAATCTGCATATCAACAGAGTCGATATCTTCACGAATTTGAGCTAAGTCCAGAGAAGTCGGAGTGTTTTGATCATCGTTGATCATTGTTATGTCGCCCTTCAAAAAAATTTTGCAAACAGTATAACAATAGTTAGCTTTCAAATGTTGCGCAATACGACTTTGATGGTTTCAGCCTTAAAAACATACAGTTGATTAAAGCTTCATCAGCTTAACTTAAGAGCCAAAACAGCCAAACTGATAGGTAAAGCCATAATTAAGACAAATCTTACCTTTTGACGGCTTTATTGATCATTCATCTTGAGCAGCACAATAAATAGACCTTCTCTTTTCCTCCAAATTTGCATCAGATCCATCCCCTTGTATAAGCCCATCAATCAGTTTATTTCATTGGTCATTGCAGTTTTAAATTTTGCTCTCAATACCTGTAGCAAAATAAAAAATTCTAAACTTGGTTTTCATGGCATAGAAATAATTTGAAACTTAAAGATGATCTATATAAACACTTGGTCATTGATCGTTTTTTCAGTGACTTAATAGGCACTTTCATCTAGTGTTTACAGTCATTGACGCATTTATTACAAAAGACACAGGTAATTTTTTTCATTGCTTTGTAGTCTAAATATCAGAAAAAAAATAACAGACCCATAGGTACAAGTATGCACAAGAAAATTGCAGTGTTAGTGACCTACGATTTTGAAGATATTGAATACCTTGAGCCTGTGGAGGCCTTTCGAGCCGCTCGGCACAGCATTATCAATGTCGAAGATCAGGTTGGAAAAATCGTTTACGGTATTAAACGCCGTTCCCAGATCACCATTGACCAGAGTATCGAAGACGCCTCTGTCCATGATTTTGATGCCTTGTTTATCCCCGGCGGTTATTCCCCCGAGAAACTCGCTTTAGATGACCGTTTTATCTATTTTGTACGTAATTTTGCAGATAGCCAAAAGCCGATCTTGAGCAGTTGCCATGGTCCACAGTTGTTATTAGAAGCTGGTGTCATACAAGGTCGCCATTTCGCCCAATCTGAAACGCTGAAATCCGCTTTGTTAAACGCGGGTGTGGTGGTTTCGGATCAATCGGTCGTAAATGATAATAACCTGTATATATCGTCTCGTAGTACTTTAGATACGCCTGAATTTATTGAAGTCTGTTTGCAAGTTTTGGGGCAACCGTCATTATCATAGGTTTCAAAATATTCACGCAAAATTAAACACACAATCTAATTCAAATAAGCAAATCTATAGAAATACATCGTCTCTATAGAAATACATCCTAAAAAAAATAGCGAAGTCTTCACTTCGCTATTTTAATTTCAGCCTGATAAATTGTTTATCGACCTAAAATACTTCGTGCCACGATTTCTTTCATAATTTCATTGGTGCCACCGTAGATTTGCTGAATACGTGCATCAACAAAGAAACGTGAAATTGGATATTCGGTCATATAACCATAGCCACCAAATAATTGAAGTAGATTATGGGCCACTTTCATTTGCATATCGGTAGAAAAGCTCTTGAGTGCTGCTGCAGTTTCAACATCAAGTTTGCCTTGCATATAAAGTTCAACATTTTGATTATAAAATGCCGCTGTAGCCAATTCGTCAATCTTAGCCTGTGCCAAGACAAAACGAGTATTTTGGAACTGTCCGATCGCCTGTCCGAACGCTTGTCGCTCTTTAACATACTGCGTTGCCACATCAATGGAACCACGAATCGCACCAATTGCAGTCGAGGCAATTGCGGTACGTTCACGCGGTAACTCTTGCATCAAGTAAGCAAAGCCTTGTCCAGCTTGTCCCAAAAGTTGCTCTTTTGGCACTTTGACGTTGTCATAAAACAACTCAGAAGTGTCTTGTGCATGTAGACCAATTTTGTCGAGGTTGGTACCTTTCTTAAATCCATCCAAATGTGTATTGACTAAGAGTAGTGACACGCCTTTGGCACGTGCTTGTGGATCGGTTTTCGCGGCCAATACCACTAAGTCTGCATGTTGACCATTTGAGATAAAGGTTTTCGAACCATTGAGCAGATAATGATCACCCTGCAAAATTGCACTACTGCGCATAGACTGCAAGTCCGAACCTGCACCCGGCTCTGTCATACCAATAGCACCAACCACTTCACCCGTGACCATTTTCGGTAACCAATATTGTTTTTGTTCTTCTGAACCAATGTGCAAAATATAAGGCGCTGCAATCTCAGAATGGCATGAAATACCTGTCGATAATGCACTAAAACCTGCTCGCGCAGATTCTTCGACTAGCATCAGTGAATAATGCGTTGGGACGCCACAGCCGCCATATTCTTCAGGCACATCCACACATAAAAAGCCATTTTCACCCAAAGCATTCCATACTGAACGCGGCATAATACCTTCACGTTCCCATTGCTCATAATGTGGTGCGACATGCTCTGCCATAAAGCGGCGAAAGTTATCTCGAAATAATTCTAAGTCTGCATCATAAGCCAGCATGTGTTTCTTCCTTGGTTGAGTTTGTTATTTTGTTGAGCTCCATCCTATTGCAGTTTAGAACAGCCGTCATGCCTAAAAACTAAAGCGTTCAAATTTGGCTTTGACCTTGCATTAAAAAAGGAAGCCGAAGCTTCCTTTTTAATTACATCTTTTACATCACAGCATCAGCGTTATGCATGATGTGCATTGCCTTCTTCTTGCATCTGACGGTCAATTTCTTCAGGATTTGCTAAAGCAAAATCCAGTTTTTCTTTGTCTAATTGACCCACCCATTTCGCAACCACAATCGTTGCCAATGAGTTACCTACAAGGTTCGTTAATGCACGTGCTTCTGACATGAAACGGTCAATACCAAGAATTAATGCCAAACCTGCAACAGGAATATGACCCACAGCAGACAATGTTGCAGCCATCACAATAAAGCCTGAACCCGTCACACCCGCAGCACCCTTAGATGAAATGAGTAGAACCAATAACAATGTGATCTGATGCGAAATATCAAGCGGTGTATTGGTCGCTTGTGCAATAAAGATTGCTGCCATGGTTAGGTAAATAGACGTACCATCTAGGTTAAATGAATAACCTGTTGGAATAACAAGACCCACTACAGATTTTTCTGCACCAGCAAGTTCAAGTTTTTTCAACATACGTGGCAGTACAGACTCTGAAGATGACGTACCCAGTACGATCAGTAACTCTTCGCGAATCATGCGAATCATTTTCAAAATACTGAAACCGCAAATACGTGCAATTGAGCCAAGTATAATGAAAATAAACAGCAAACATGTGATATAGAAGCAGATGATCAATTGACCCAATTGCGCCAAACTACCAATACCATATTTACCAATGGTATAAGCCATCGCACCGAAAGCACCAATTGGTGCAAGCTTCATGATCATGTTTACAATGTTAAAGAATACATGTGCAATTTGATCAATAAACTTCAATACAGGCTTACCTGCATCACCAAGTTTATGCAAAGCAAAACCAAATAATAAGGCAAATAATAGAACTTGAAGAATTTCACCCTCAGCAAACGCACCAACAACGGTGTTTGGGATGATATTCATAAAAAATTCTTGTGTAGATTGTGCTGCACCAGATTCAACATATTTAGAAATACCTGCAGTATCTAAAGATGCTGGATCTACGTTCATGCCCACACCTGGTTTTGCAATATTAATCACTGCAAGACCAATAATGAGTGCGATGGTCGAAACGATTTCGAAGTATAGTAAAGCGACCCCACCTGTCTTACCCACAGATTTCATGCTTTCCATGCCTGCAATACCACTCACTACGGTACAGAAGATCACAGGTGCAATAATCATTTTAATTAGCTTAATGAAACCTTGTCCTAGTGGATAGAACAATTCACCCCAGCCTTTTACGTATTGCTCGGTACCATTGATGATTTGCGTACCACTTGGTGAGAAATGACCCACCAATACACCCGCAATAATGGCAACGATCACTTGAAAATATAGTGACTTATAAATTGGTTTTTTAGCCATGACATTACTTCACGATATATTTCTACTTCAAAGAAATATTCAGTTTTTGTCTATTTTCAAAAAATAAACAGCCCAAAACCCCTTTGTCTTCGACAAAAGAGCACCAAAGGTATTTGACTTAGCCAAATACAGAAAAACGAAATATGTATGGTGATTAAATAATCACATCAGGACCTGATATAGAATCAGCACATTGATCAGGAGATGAAACACATACTAAAGTAGGTTAAATTTTACCTGTTTTTTAATGGCTTGTTCTGCCACAAATGTTAATTTCGGTTAAATAATAGACCGAGATCATTAGACTATAGTCTAAAGACTGCATTTTTTACGCTCATTATCAGGCTGAAAAATACCAACTATAGAAGTAAACTACCCTTAAGTCCTAATTTTAAGCCCAGTATTTGCATGAACAATAAACGAAATATTTACAAAGATTTTGAACATCCTTTTGCGCAATTTGTCCGTATCGTGGGTAAAGGTAAAAATGGCGCACGTTCGCTCACTTATGATGAAGCCTACCAAGCATTCAGCATGATCTTAAAAAATGAGGTTTTAGACGTTCAATTGGGCGCTTTCTTGATGTTATTGCGTGTAAAAGAAGAATCAGTTGATGAACTTACAGGCTTCGTCCAAGCTACACGTGATCAACTCAAGTTTAAAAAGCTAGATGTCGATTTAGATTGGTCATCTTATGCAGGTAAACGCAAACATTATCCTTGGTTTTTATTGGCCGCATTAACGCTAGCAAAACACGGCTACAATGTCGTAATGCATGGCGCTTCAGGTCATACCATTAACCGCCTTTATACAGAACAAGTATTAGAGTATTTGGGTTTTCCTATTTGCCAAAATGATACAGATGTGGAACAGCAACTAATACAACGTCATTTTGCTTATATTCCGCTCGACGTCATTTCACCAATACTCAGTGATTTAATTTCACTACGCAATGTGATGGGTTTACGTTCCCCAATTCACACCCTTGCGCGTCTGATTAACCCATTTAATGCCAAAGCCACCATGCAAGCTATTTTCCATCCAGCCTATCGTGGATCACACCAACGTGCGGCATTTCAATTGGGTTATCAAAATAGTGCTGTCATTAAGGGTGAAGGTGGTGAATTCGAACGTAACCCCGATGCAAAAACATTAATTTGTGGTATCAAGGATGGTGAAATGTATGAACATGAGTTGCCTAAACTGACGGACAACCGTAGTCCAGTCGAAGAAGAACTTGATTTGGCCGTTTTTAAAGCCGTTTGGGACGGTCAGCAGACACATGAATATGGTGAAATCGCAGTCACCGAAACCATGGGAATCGCACTATATACCATGGGTGCAGTCGCAAGTTTTGATGATGCAATGCAAACTGCCAAAACCATGTGGGCAAATCGTCACGCTTAAATAAGCAGATATGAAGAAATAAATCTAGGCATGCATCAGCTAATAAAAAAGCCAGCATTAAGCTGGCTTTTTCAATCAGAAAGAAAAAGGATTAAACGAAACGAATCGGCTTGAACTCAGGTTCTTCCACATGTGAGTCGCAATGCTCATCTTCTTCTTTGGTCCCGCGGTCGATATAACCACTACGCTCATCTTCTGGCAAATGTTTAATTTCCCATGCATACACCGCTTGCATACAAATTTGACGTTGTTCTTGAGTCAGCGCTACACCATTTGGCCATTTACCAATTTCAATTGCCGTTTTTAATCGACCAACAATTTCAGGATCGAGTACGGCAAGCATCTGTTCAATATTCATAATTAATCCTGCTTTAATGAGTCAAAATCTTGGTTCCAGCCTAGCTTGGTACGACATGCCATATAGAAGTCATAACCAGGTGGATGTAATAAGTTGAGCTTAAATGGATGTTTGCGGATATGTAAACTATCGCCTACACCCAATGATACACTGTGTTGACCATCGGCACTGACCATTGGCAATACACGGTTTTCACGAATCAAAATTTTAATTTCACTTTGTCCGCCCACGACAATCGGACGTGAAGACAAAGTATGTGGATGCATTGGCACTAAGGCAATCGCATCCATACTTGGGTGGACAATCGGACCACCACCAGATAATGCATAAGCTGTAGAGCCAGTTGGTGTCGAAACAATTAAACCATCACTGTGTTGGCGGTATACATATTGCCCATCAATATTCAGTTCAAAGTCGATCATGTGTACCGATTTACCCGAGTGCAGCACAATATCATTTAAAGCCACAGCATCATAAATCGACTCACCTTTCGAGCGAATTTCCATTTCCAACAAGAAACGTCGGTCTAGCTGAAACTCACCTTTGAGCACTTGATCTAACTTGAAAATCACTTCTGTCGGTTTGATATCGGTCAGGAAGCCCAAACGACCACGGTTCACCCCAATCACAGGAGTATTATATTTCACCAAGGCACGTGCAGCATGAAGCAATGAACCATCACCGCCGACTACGATCACCAAATCGACGACTTCACCCAATAAGTTACGGCTGACCGTCTGAGTATTGTTATAGGGTACCAGCTGCGCTGTTTGCGTATCAAATACAGGATGTAATCCCAAACTTAAAATATGATCGTGGATCAAACATAGGGTTTCGATCACTGATGATTTGTCTGGACGACCAATCAACCCAATGTTTCGAAATGATTTATGTGAAATTTGCACCTGCGCTTTTGCTCCGCTTCGCCTCATTGGTATCATATCACTAACAGAAATGATTTAAAAAAACTTTAAAGTTTCGACTTTAGTGAAGTAGCTTCCAATATTTTGCATACATATAACAGTTTAAATATTGCAAAATACTGAAAAGCTTCGCATGATTAGCAAAATTTCTCAGGGTCTTATCACTATTTATGAAGTCTGAACGTGGCATAGGCATAATTGCACTGATTTTTTCGCTGTTGATTATCGGCGGATTTCTCGTGTTCAGCATTTATCTTATTCGTCTAGATAATATTGTACGAGACAAATTCGAAGGTCAACGTTGGGATATTCCAGCCAAGGTATTTGCTCGTCCTTTAGAAATTTACACCAATGCGCCTGTAAGCCAAGCAGACCTCAACCAAGAACTGAAACTTTTGGGCTATAACGCTCAAGACAGCTATGCGAAAACGGGAAGTTACGTTACTTCTGGCAATGTGACCTATATCCATACGCGTGGTTTTGACTTTGGTGATAGTGTCGACCCTGAACAAGTCCTTAAAGTGACCTTTGGTGAAGATCAAATCACTGAAGTAAGTGCGACTAAGCCATCAAGTAGTGGTATTGCCCGTTTAGAGCCGATGTTAATTGGTGGTATTTATCCTCAGCACAATGAAGACCGTGTGCTGATTAAACTTGATAAAGTACCTAAGCCTTTAATCCAAGCTTTAATTGCTACAGAAGACCGTAATTTCTATCAGCATCATGGTATTTCCATTCGTGGTACAGCACGTGCCATCGTAAGTAATATCACTGGTGGTAAACGTCAAGGTGGTTCGACCCTCACTCAACAATTGGTGAAAAATTTCTATTTATCGCCTGAAAAAACCATTAAACGTAAGGCCAATGAAGCCTTAATGGCGATGCTGATTGAACTTCACTATGACAAAGATGAAATTCTTGAAGCTTATTTAAATGAAGTGAATTTAGGTCAAAACGGTAACTATTCAATCAATGGTTATGGTTTAGCCTCACAATTCTATTTTGGTTTACCCCTACGTGAACTAAATATTGCTCAGCAGGCTTATTTAGTCGGTTTGGTACAAGGCCCGACCCTATTTAATCCGTGGAAAAACCCTGAAGGTGCGATTAAACGCCGTAATATTGTGTTAAACAATATGGTAGTGATGGGCTATTTAACTCAGGAACAATATGAAACTGAGTCAGCGCGTCCATTAAATGTCATTACTAAACCAACATTGGGCCCTTCTCGCTTCCCTGACTATATGGATATCGTGCGTCGTCAATTGCGTACCGAATACCAAGAAAGCGATTTGACCAATCAAGGTCTGCGTATTTTCACCGCGATGGACCCGATTGCACAAACCCGTGTACAAACTGCATTTAAAGAATCTGTGGCACGTTTAAGTAATGCCAATCCAGCACGTTTGAAAGAATTACAAGGCGCTGTACTGGTGTCTCATCCTGAAAATGGTGAATTGGTTTCAGCAGTCGGTTCAACGCAGGACTTTACCGGCTTTAACCGTACGATGGATGCTAAACGTCAAGTTGGTTCATTGCTAAAACCTGTGATTTACCTCAGTGCGATAGAATCAAACCGTTATAACTGGGCGAGTCAAATCGAAGATAGTCCGATCAGCATTCAAAGTGATGGCAAAGCTTGGACCCCGAAAAACTATAGTGGTGGCGCACATGGTGTCGTACCAATGGTTGATGCCCTATCAAACTCTTATAACCTCTCTGCGGTACGCTTAGGTCAAGAGTTCGGTATGTCCACGTTTATTAACCATCTGAAAAAGTTTGGTGTGACGTCTAATATTCCAAACTACCCTTCGATTTACCTCGGCGCTATCGATATGTCACCGATGGAAGTGATGAGTGTCTATGGAAACTTTGCAACCGGTGGCTTCAAATATCCAGTGAAAGCTATTCGTTCAGTGGTCGATGCCAATGGTCGTTTATTAGATCGTTATAGCTTAACGGTACAACCGACTATTGCACCTGATGCAGCCTTTATCTTGAACTATGGTTTACAACAAGTGATGAGTTCAGGGACAGGCCGTTCTGCTTATGCATCATTACCAGCTTCACTCAAACTTGCAGGTAAATCAGGGACAACCAATGATACGCGTGACTCATGGTTTGCAGGTTATTCAGGTAATTACTTAAGTGTGGTTTGGTTAGGTCTAGACAACAACAAAGTTACAGGCTTAACTGGTTCGTCAGGAGCACTTCCTGTTTGGACCAATGTGATGAAGCAGTTACGTCAAAAACCAGTTAATTTACGTCAACCAGACAGCGTACAGTGGCATTGGTTAGACCGTTATTCAGGTAATTTATCTGCGCAGCATTGTACAGGTGCGATGTATATTCCTCTGTCGCGCAACTCTATTCCAAATCAAGCTACGGCATGTGGTTCGACACAATATGAAGTAGAACCTTACACAGTTGATACTGAAGAGACGCAGCCAACTCAGGAGCAAAATGATAGTTTAGGTGACTACATTCGTGAAAGTGATGTCGATAATGATCAGGGTTCATCTGATCAACCTCGCATCATCTCAAGTGGAGAGTATTCAAATTAAACTGCACAACATTAAAGTTTTAAAAACGTTCAGTATTCTGAGCGTTTTGACGATTATTTTGGCAGGTTGCCAAACCATGATCGAACCTGAGCAAAAGCCGCCTGCTGCACCTGAAAAAAAGGCAGATATCCATGACCCTTCTGGGGTCATTATTACGCCATATGACCATCCAGAAATTAAGCGTCAACGTATCGTTATTCCTGAACAAAGAACCCAAATTCAAAAGTTTGATGATGGTCGTGACTTACCTGCATTCAAAAAATTGATGCAAACTACGCAAACCGCTTATGCCAAAGGAAAATGGAATGAAGCTGAAAGTGCGGCAACTCAAGCACAGCGTTTGGCACCACAATCTGCGGAAACTTTTTTATATTTGGCAATGATCGCCAATCGAAAAAATCAACCTGCGAATGCAGAATCGTTGGCACTGCGTGGATTAAGCTATGCTCAAACCAAGCCGATGAAACAACAGCTTTGGAATGTTGTTTTAAAAGCTGGTCAAATGCAAAAGAAAAGCAGCACCATTCAAAAAGCCCAACAAGCCATCAAAGCTCTTTAAGCACCCATAAAAAAGCCTGTTCTTAATTGAGATCAGGCTTTTTCATTTAAAACATACTAAAAGTAAGTTTATTTCTCATAGTTATTATTAAATAATGTTACGCAGTAACATCAGAAGCATAATTTGATCTAAATAAAAGTACGATACACGGTAACGTCATCTGCAAGCGTTTGAGACAAGACTACATCTATTTAAAAATGTTTTTGCGATACTTTGGATAAATTGACGCTAGTGAACGAGTTTTGTCAGTGAGGTGCATTGTACCGCAAGATGGTTTCCTTGTGAAGCACGCTTCTCATTTTGCCTAATGAGAAGCATCGTTTCGTAAGAGTACCTCCAGCCGAAGGCTAATCCCTTTACTCAATCTCTAGATTTAAGACTCCGTCGTATCGGTTTAAAAATCATTTAAAAAATGCGTAATTATTTTTTATGGGCGTAACATCAGTTATAGCTTACAAATAGTAAGTCTATTTCTAACCAACCTTCACTGAATTTTACATAACGACTTTCAAATACAAATTTAATTCAATATACACATTCTAGTTTCTAAAAACTGCGAATACCTGCCACCCCATAAGCATGATGCTGCTGTGCAATAGGTAGCAATTCAGGATGCATGCCACCTAAAGCAAAAACAGGGATTTCTATGCTTCGTGCAATCTCAGAAAAATGCGCCCATCCCATACCTTGCGCCTCTGGATGACTTTGTGTCGCCAGAACTGGGCTCATAAAAATAGCCTCACAGCCAATTTTTTGCGCATGCAGCGCAGAAACTTGATCATGACAAGCTGCGATATAGCGCTTCCCAAGCTGTAAATCACCTTTATTTTTTTTCAGCAATTGGTGCTGCTTAAGATGTAAAGCCGAAATATGTGCTTGCACCTCTGTAGAGAGTAATGACCATAGATCTTCATTAATTATCAATTGCTTTAAAATCACGGTAGGTAATTGATTTAATGCCTCTGCATTTTCTGCGCTGGCATCGACTCGCCAATAATACAACAGCGTCTCTTGAAGCGTTTCAAATGTTGGTAGATCGGCGGTGATTTTGATCTGTTGCTGCCAATATAAGCGCTGCAAAATAGCTTGATTGGCCTTTGGAAAATTCAAACTCATAAGTTGTTGACGCGAATACCAGGCCCATGGCTTTTGGATTTCATTCAGCAACGCATGCGGGACGGTGGCATGAAATAAATGCAATTTCACAATAACATCATCGTATTCATGTTGAATAAAATCAAAAGCATGCCAGTCATGTAAACCAATTCCAACCTCTTCAAAAATTTCACGACGACACGCTTGTTCAGGACTTTCACCCTGCTCGACTTTACCACCCGGAAACTCATGTTTATTGCCCTGATGTTGTTTTGCTTCACGCCAACCCACCAGTACTTTGTCTTGATGCAATAAAATCGCAATGGCGACATCAATTTGCGGTTTAGACATAGTTCCCTGCTCTCTACTCTGTTCCGATTGATAACCAAGTGTAAGCAAATTTATCTTTTTTATAAAATCCTAAAATTACCGTTGACAGGTCTATTCGATAATGATTATCATTTAAACCATTCAAAAATACACCACGGAGTCGACGGAATGAACGCACCATTTAGCCTTTTTACTCGTAGCAATGAAGCACACCACTCGCTGCCAATGCTACATTCAAACAACCTTTTTGCCTTAGGACGTGAAATTCGCATTATGCATGCAGGTGAAGAATATCGACTACGTTTAACACGAAATAATCGCCTTATTTTGACCAAATAATTTCTGATAAAAATAATAATTATCAGCGCAATAAAAATAATCGTGGACACAAGCAGTAAGCCATTCGCTTACTGCTTTTTAAGTTTTGTACTTAGTTAAATTAAGCTTTATAGCTACTCAAATTTAATTTAAATCGCAACACTCATCTTCCTCTCACAATACTCTTTCTCTCAAATTCAATAGGGCAAATTATGTTTTTAGCGGATTGGAAAAATGAGTTGTACCTTTAAGCCACCCAGTTCAGATGCATCCACACTTAAATGGCCTTGATGTAACTGTACAATTTTTTGGGCAATTGAAATACCTAAACCTGAACCTTGCGTCTTCGTTCCCAATACGCGGTAAAACCGCTCGCCAATGCGTTGCAATTCTGCGGCTGTCAGTCCTGCACCTTGATTCTCGATCGTCCAAATCGCTTGCTGCGCTGTTACCGTTAAATCAATCTGGACCTGTCCTTGCTCAGGACTATAGCGGATGGCGTTATCGACTAAATTGCGTAGACAGCTAAACATCAACTCTGCGTTCATAGCAAACTGTACAGACTGGGTCTGTAGCTTTAATTCGATCTGTTTTTCTTCAATAAACGGCTGTAAAGCGTCAAGGACTTGTAAACTCAGCTGTTCTAAGTCGTCTTGTATTTTATCTAATTGCTCCGATTGCGTCGGGTCGAGCCGCGCCAAAATCAGTAGATTTTCTAAAACCCTTGTCCCTCGATTAACATCGTGCTGTATGCTCAATAAATCCTGCTGAATGTCAGGATATTTTCGTTTTAATACCTGAAGTCGCATTTGAATCGCAGACAATGGTGAGCGTAATTCATGTGAGGCATCGGAGGTAAAGCGTTGTTCCGCCTCTAAGGCTTGATCTAATCGGTTTAATAAAAAGTTCAGCTGTGTTTGGATCGGCTCTAGTTCCAGTAATACAGGTTCAGCTAAGACAATGGCTTGTAAGTCATCTACATTTTTTTCAGCGATTTGTTTTGAAAAAAGCTGTAAAACTTTCAATTGACGCTTAATCAAAATATGTAGTAATAGCCATTGGATCAACCAGACAATCAACAAAATCCCTGCATAGCCTAATACACTCTGCAGCGTTTCTCTGAGCCGTGTTTTCATCGGTTGAACGATTTGTACGGTTAATCCATCGTCCTGAAGTGCATAGCTACGCCAAAGCGCGCCTTCTCTCCATTGATAATGTAACCCTTGTTTTAAACTGAGCTGATGTTCAAATGCTGTGTGTTGTTCCGACGTGGTTAAGACTTGCGACCCTTGCATGAGTTGATATTGCATATCAAACTCTTCACTCAGTTCATCTATTTGTTCGTCCTGCTTCAGCGTAAGATCTGTAGCAGTGAGCATATCAGCCACTTCATCCATCAGGGCATCATGTACACTCATGATGTGATACAGACCAAATCCCAACATCAGACACAGAGAGATTGCTCCCGCCCAAATTGCACTGAGCAGTGAAGTTTTAATCAGTTGCGACTGTAAAGAAATGCTTTTTTTATCACTCATAGACTTAACTTTGTTGCGGAAGATTCATGCGATAACCCAAGCCCCTTAAGGTTTTGATGTAATCACTGCCAATCTTCTTACGCAATTGGTAAATAAAAACTTCGATCGCATTACTTTCAACTTCATCGCCCCAAGCATAGAGTGATTCTTCGAGTTGGCTACGCGTCATAATATGCTCAGGATTTAACAACATCTTATGCAAGATTTGATATTCACGCGATGTCAGCGTAATCAATTCCGCATTTTTACGCAGCGTTTTGGCTTGTACATCTAAACTTAAATCTCCGAAAGTCAAACAATTATCACGCTGTTGATGATGCAAGCGTAATTGGGCACGCACCCTTGCTGACAACTCTTCTAAGCTAAAGGGTTTCACCAAATAATCATGGGCTCCCAGATCTAAACCTTCAACACGATCTGCAATACTGTCCCGAGCAGTAATAAATAAAACTGGTGTAAGCGGATGCAACTGTACGATACGTTTTAAAATTTCGTCACCAGTTACTTTTGGTAAGCCACGATCTAAAAGTATGCAATCATATTGATGTTGTTCTAAAGCCAAAATAGCGTGATCGCCTCGCTCAACCCAATCAACACTGTAGCCATCCATTTCAAGCCATGTTTTTATACTGTCGGCTTGGGATGCATCATCTTCTGCCAATAAAATTCGCATCTTACCTACCCTATTTCTATGGTTCCGACTTCAGTGTATCGAACTTTTGCTCATATCTACTCAAATCATAAAAAAACCACAGCAAGCCGTGGTTTTTTTATAGTGCAGCACTGTATTGAATGACAGGCTAAATTAAAATTTTACTTGATCGACATCAACTTCAACGCGTTTCGTCGGTTTGTAATCAATGTCGATTTCACCAATGAGCGTTACTGGTGTTTTAGCTGAAATCGCTTTGCCTTGCCAAAGTTCATCATCAATATCCACTGTAATGCTGCCTGTGCTATCGCGGAACTGATATTTTTCATCGCCCATCGATTTCACAACATAACCTTTCAATTGAACTTTACTATCATCTTTTAAGCCTAAGGCATGTTTCACTGATGTGGTTTTCATCGGCGCAACTGCTGTTTGATTGACTGCTGTATTCGCGACTGCAACCGATGCCACACCTGCAAATGCTAAACCACATACCAATTGAGTGAATGTTTTCATCTTCGATCTCTCTTACTTTGTCTATTTCGATAGCGCTATTTAAACAAAGCAAGATGAGTCGAATCTTAAGCTGAAGAGACGTTTTTATTTATTTGATCAAACCATTAGTTGAGCGGTACGACACGCAGGACTTCCTCTAAAGTCGTCACCCCTGCAAGTACTTTACGCGCACCTGCAATTCGTAATGGCTCGACATGCTCTTTACGTGCCTGTGTACGTAGTTGGGTTAGATCTGCATTAGCACCAATCAATTGCTTGGTCTCAATACTGAGCGGCATAAATTCATAAATCCCCACACGGCCTTTATAACCCGTTTGACGACATTCATCACAGCCCACCGCTTCGTAGACAAAATCAGGCATTTGAATCGCATAATCAAAGGTCAGATGTTTCCACTCTTGTTCATTGATAAAAGTCTCACGCTTACAATGTGGACACAGTTGACGAACTAGACGTTGTGCCAAAACCCCTAATATGGTCGCTGCGGTTAAAAAAGGCTGAATACCTAGGTCATGTAATCGCGTCAAACTCGATGGTGCATCATTGGTATGTAAAGTTGAAAGCACCAAATGACCTGTTAATGCAGCTTGGATTGCCATATTTGCCGTATCATGATCTCGGATCTCCCCGACCATGATAATGTCAGGGTCTTGACGCATTAAAGCCCGTACACCATCGGCAAAGCCTAGATCAATCCCTGTATTCACCTGCATTTGGTTAAAACTTGGCTCTAACATTTCAATCGGGTCTTCAATGGTGCAGACATTCACTTCTTCGGTTGCCAATTGTTTGAGTGATGAATAAAGCGTGGTGGTTTTACCCGAACCCGTCGGACCGGTCACTAAAATAATACCGTGACTATGACTGGTTAAGGCCTTCCAATCATCCAACAGACGCCCTTCAAAACCGAGCTGTTGGAAACTACGTACCAAGACTTCAGGGTCAAAAATACGCATGACTAACTTTTCACCAAAGGCTGTTGGCAGCGTCGATAAACGTAGCTCTGTTTCTTGGCCTTTGGGTGTACGGGTTTTTAAACGTCCATCTTGCGGCTTACGCTTTTCCGCCACATTCATCCGACCTAAGATCTTAATTCGTGAAACCACAGCTGTCAGTGTATTTGCAGGCATGTTGTAGATGGTATGCAATACGCCATCGATACGAAAACGCACCTTTCCTGTATCTTTACGCGGTTCGAGGTGAATATCACTTGCACCTTGTTCGAAGGCAAACTGTAAGACCCAATCCACAAGCTTCACAATATGCTGATCATTGGCATCTGGATTTTGTGTATCACCTAATTGTAATAGTGCTTCAACGCCTTTATTTTCACGGTCATAACTCGATGATTTTTGCGAATTACTGACTGCGCGACTCACTTGGTAATATTCAACCAAATAACGCTGTAGTTGATCTGGACTGAGCAATACACGCTGAATCTTGCGTGGTAAAACTGTTCTCTCTAAATTGGCAATCCATTCATTTTTATAAGGTTGATCCGTTGCAATCAGCACATGCTCATTTTGCAATTCCACCGCTAAAATGCGATTTCGTACTGCAAATTCTTGCGACATAATTGCAGTCAGTGCAGGCACATCAGCTTTTAAAGGATCGATAATATAAAACGGTACACCAGACTTTTCTGCTAACCATTGACAGAGTCTATTCAATGTTAAAGTAGACTGTGGATGACTCTGATCGACTAAATTAAAATTGGCAATCCATTGTAAAGGATGCCATTTCAACTGTTCACGCTGACGGTGCGTGGTTTGAATCAGCATTTTGTCTCTTTCAGTAATGCGGCCGTCTTTTTGTAATTGGTCTAAACACCACGATGTATCGATTTCAAAATTAAAAGTCATTGTTATATGTCCCCAAACATAGGGAATACTATAACAAAACTAGAATAGTTAAACTTAATATTTTCACTTAAATCGTTAAGTTAAATTTAACTTAAATTATTAATTTTAATTAGTTATTTTTTAACATACCTTTTTTTCTATTTTTCTATACTATATGCCACAGTCACAAATAATAGTGACGTAATTCATAATTTATTAAAGAGGGTAACATGAAATTTAAAACTTTAAGCACAGCTATTGTAAGTTCATTTATTTTAACAGCTTGTGGTGGCGGTGGAGGTTCGTCAGATAAATTTAATGATAGTGAAAATAATAATATCACTACTTCACCTTTCCAACAGTGGTCAAATTTTTTTATAGACTTCAATTTAAATACTAATAATATTGAATACTATTCAGATACACTAACACTTGATAATGGTAAAAGTTATTCTAAAAGCGAGGATACTTTTTCTGAAATTTATGTAACTCAAAATGGTGTATACGATCAAAGTTCTACAAATAATCAGTACGGAAAATATCAAGGCACCGTTGTTACGAACAATAGCTCTTGGGTTCTTAGTCCTTACTCAAGTATTGGTTCAAATGACCTCAAATTAACAACGAACTTTAAGATACTCAACATTAGTAATCAACCAATTGCGCAAATTGTTTCACCAAATGAATACTGGATCGCTAAAAATAATCTTAATGATTCCTATGAATATCCTGAGCAATTAATGAGCTACTTAAAGCAATTAAATGAGCAGAAATTCCCTACAGGCTCATACTGTCTACAAATTATAAGTGAAACAAATAATCAGGATTATCTATCATTAGATAATGATGAATATTCTGACACTGAATATCAGCAAAATATTCTTAAAAATCAATGGATTAAATACTCAACACAACAAGATAACACTAATATTAAAAAATATAATTTTAAAGATACAACGGCATATCTAGAATATTCCCCTGAGTATAATGACAATCATGGGGTAGCCTCGTATAAATCAAAATATTATTGGGCTAACCTAATAGATTCACGTACAGAATATACTTTTGCAGATGAAATTAAAGAATTAGAAGACATAAGTGCAGATGCAACAAATGAAGAGAAAAAGCTTATTCAAGAGCTAATAAATTTAAGAAAAAATTCATGTTATCTCTTCAATAACATTGCATCTAAAGCAATTACTGATGATTTAATTAAGTAAATTAGCAAATCTGAAAGAGATTACTCTCTTTCAGATTTTAAAATTTTTAATAGTAAAATTTTTTCACTTTCAATCCTAAACTTCACATTCAAGCCAGCAAACAACATGCCATATACACGCTCCTCATCTTGTTGATATGCAGGTCGTGGATCTAAAGATAATACCTCTTGTAATTCTAAAACTGTCTGCATCTCTAAAGAACCCATACCGATCAACTGTTTTTTTTGCAGTTCTGCTGCTTCTGACCAAATTACAGATTTTCTTTCTGGCTCATCCTGCGCATAACCACTTTGCGCATCCATCACTGCATCAGAATATTGAATATATGGTTTGATATCTAAAATTGGTGTTCCATCTAACAAATCACTGCCGACCACATAGACACGTACCGATTTACCGACTTTTTTCACCCCTTTGAGCTGCACAACCGACAAGCCCATAGGTGACGGCCGGTACATACTTCGTGTCGCAAATACCCCGATTTTTTGATTACCACCTAAACGCGGAGGACGAACTTGCGGACGAAATTTTGTCGAATTTGCATTTTTATTTTCATGAAACTGCCAAATCAGCCAAAGATGACTAAAATCATTAATCCCTTCGAAAGCCAATAAATCGTTATAAGGTTCCACCATTTCAATATAAGATTCGACTTGCACCAAATTCGGCTGACGTGGAATACCAAACTTTTCTCGGTAGGGAGATTTCATATACCCGATAATTGGCATTTTAAGCTCAGACATAATCACTTTTTCTGATAAGTTCAATTAAATATATTCAGTTTATCGAGAATGATTTTAGATTAGAATAGTAAGCTGTTCTAATTTGATAATTTTATTGAGACCTTTAATGGCTGCTTTTAACGTCGAAAAGATTACTCACGTCCACCATTGGAATGACACTTTATTCTCTTTTAAAACCACTCGCGATACTGCGTTACGTTTTAAAAACGGTCAATTTGTGATGATCGGCCTTGAAGTAAATGGTAAGCCTTTAATGCGCGCTTATTCTATTGCAAGCGCAAACTATGAAGAAGAATTAGAGTTTTTCTCTATTAAAGTTCCAGATGGTCCTTTAACGTCTATTTTACAAAAAGTAAAAGTTGGCGATGAAATTTTAGTGTCTAAAAAACCTACAGGTACTTTAGTTCTAGATGACTTAAACCCTGGTAAAAACTTATACCTACTTTCTTCAGGTACAGGTCTTGCACCGTTCCTTTCTGTAATTCGTGACCCTGAAACTTACGAACGTTTTGAAAAAATCATCGTTGTACATGGTACACGTTTCATTTCGGAATTGGCTTATCAAGATTTAATCTTAGATGAAATTCCTAACCACGAATTCTTTGGTGAATTAGGCGCGAAAGAAAAATTGGTTTACTACCCTACGGTAACTCGTGAAGAATTCCATACTCAAGGCCGTGTAACTACTGCCATTGAATCTGGTCAACTTTTCGAAAAAATTGGTCTTCCACGTTTCAACCCTGAAACTGACCGCGCAATGCTGTGCGGTTCACCTGCATTCCTAGACGACGTTGCTGCACTACTTGACCAGCACGGTCTGAAAGAATCTCCTAAGATGGGCGTTCTAGGCGACTACGTGATTGAACGTGCATTCGTTGAAAAATAATTAGCTGAAAATTAAAAAGCGCATGTCATCATGCGCTTTTTTTTATCTATATGCCACTAATGACTGATACAGCTATTTTTCTTCTTTTACCTTCAATTCATCAATAATTTTTGCTCTCCACTCTAAACCTTTCTCAGTAGCATCAGGTAATTCATTCGATAAATTAATTTCTACACTGTCATCTGGATATATATGTACAGCTAAATATTTTTTATCTTTTAAATTTTCATTCGTCAATGTGGGGACATTGGTTGCAATATGCTTTTTAGAGCTATTACCTTCTCCCCATTTAATATATTGAGCTCCTGTTATCACTGCTGATCTTTTCGTTCCACTACCTAGCCCTCCACCTAACTCCTCTCCATTTAATTCAACAATATATGGAATATAACTTGCATCATAACCATAAGATGTTGTCGTCAACACATAAGTTTTTGTTGAATGTGTATTACACCCTATTAAACTCATTGCTGAAAGCATAATAAGCATTAAATTCGTTTTTAAAACTTTCATCATTATCCTTTTAAAAATATTGGGTTTTAATTTATTTAATTAAAAATTAATAATAGACTTCTTTCATAATTCATTTTTTGCTCAGCTCTAAATTATAGATTCCCGCAATTAAATTGAATCTTAAGCCCAGTCTTTTTCCTCGATTAC
>NZ_JBLIYY010000016.1:0-76194 GCF_057480965.1 Acinetobacter sp. P37
CTTAGCGCTGATGGTAGTGTGGGGTTACCCATGTGAGAGTAAGTCATCGCCAGCTCATTATTCGAAAACACCCCCTGATATGTCAGGGGGTGTTTTTTTATGCGTGAGGGAAAGGGTAAGGTACGAAAATATGGATAGGGAGTTAGAGTAAAATTAATAATATATCAAACTAAATAATTCATTTATAAGGCGAATTGTTCCTAATAAAAGAATAAATTAGCTGAATAATGAGTCTACAAAAGACAAAAAATCGGGCGTTCTGTTCAAAATTATGCTATAAAAAATAAAACGGCATAAAAATTGCTTATAAAGTGCGGTTAATTATAGGGGGGAGTTATTAATGAAATTAGCGATGGGGTTAAAGGTTGCCAATTCCTTATCATTAACACCTCAATTACAACAAGCTATTCGTTTATTACAGCTTTCAAGTTTGGAATTGGAACAAGAAATTCAAATCCAACTCGACAGTAATCCTCTATTAGAGAAAGTTGAAGAGCAGAATACCGTTGAAAGTTTAAATAGCTTGCAAGAACAAGAACGGGAAAATAAAGACTTAACCAATGAATTAAATGCCGATCATTTACCTGATGAGTTACCAGTGGATACAGAATGGGATGATGTATATACCCATCAACCCACAAGTTTAGGCGCTGCTGAATTTGAAGAGCGCGAAGATAATCGGCAGGGGCATCAAAGTTTACAAGCGCATTTGCTTGAGCAAGTTAATCTTTTACACTTTTCTATGATCGATAAACTAATTGCACACTGTATTATCGATGCTTTAGATAACAAAGGTTTTTTAGATTGCGAATTAAATGAAATTACCCAATCGGTTCAGCATCTTTTAGACTCTATGGATTATGAAGAAGAAGTCGAAGATGACGAAGTTTTAGTAGTTTTAAAGCATATTCAGCGTCTAGATCCTGTAGGGGTAGGCTCACGCAATCTTGCTGAATGTCTAATGGTACAAGTTGAAAATCTTCCTGAACATGTTGAATATCGATATGAAGCTATTTTATTATTGAAAAATTATGAGTTGCTGATTACCAATGAATTACCCAAGTTGATTAAGCAAACGGGATTAAATACAGAACAGCTCAAACTAGCCATTTCTTTGTTAAAAACATTAAAAGCGCATCCAGGGCAAGAGTTTGAAGATAAAGATTCAGACTATCAAATACCAGATGTTGTGGTCTTAAAAAAGAATGAACATTGGTTGGTTCAATTAAATCCTGATGTAATGCCAAAACTACGGGTAAATTCTTTTTATGCCAATATGATCAAGCGTGCAGATCAAAGTGACGATAATCAATATTTACGAAATCAAATGCTTGAAGCAAAGAATTTCATTAAAAGTATTGATGAACGGCATAAAACATTATTAAAAGTAGCGACATGTATTGTTGAGCATCAACGAGCGTTCTTTGAACAAGGTCCTGAGGCAATGAAGCCTTTGGTACTACGAGACATTGCCGAAGAAGTCGAACTCCATGAATCCACAGTTTCCCGTGTAACCACAAATAAATATATGCTCACACCACGTGGATTATTTGAGTTGAAATATTTCTTCTCAAGTCATGTTGGAACGTCATCGGGTGGGGAAGCGTCTTCGACTGCAATCCGTGCAAAAATTAAAAAGTTGATTGCAGAAGAAAATACACGTAAACCTTTGTCTGATAATGCAATTGCAGTGTTGCTTAATGCAGAAGGTATTGATGTTGCTCGTCGTACGGTTGCGAAGTATCGTGAATCGTTACATATTCCATCATCTTCAGAGCGAAAAGTGTTGATCTAAATTTGAAAATCTGACTATTCTAGAGGTTCATTATGACGAAATAATGAATCTCTTTTTTTTATAAGGAATAGCCGAAATGATCTGATCGTGTAAATGTATGCTTCGCATATTGAGTTGGATAATTCGGCTTGAACTTTTCAGGTCCTGAAAGAAGGTGAGGGATAGAATTATGCAGATTACAATTCGTGGCCACCATTTAACAATTACGCCAGCAATAGAAGAAAATATTCGTCTTAAATTTGCGGAAATGACCAAACATTTAGATCAGGTCAATAGTATGCAAGTTAAGTTGACTAAAGATCATCAAGTTGATAAACGTTCAAAAAAAGGCAGTGATAATCATATTGCAGAAGCGATTATACGATTACCCGGGACCGAACTTTTTGCGCAAGCGTGCGCTGATGATATGTATACCTCGATCAAAAAATTGTCTGAAAAATTAAAAAAACAATTGCATAAACATCGAAAAATGCAGCTCATTTATATGCCTTTAACGGTTTAGATTGTAAATTGTACAAAAAGAGGTTTTTTATAACCTCTTTTTTTATATATATAATGTATGTGACTAATGAATTATTTTTTAGATTTATAGTAAAATGACGGGTTTTACACCGTTAGTCCTATATGGGGTCTTGTGATGAATAGTGAACAGCTCACTGAAATTTTAAAAGCTGCTTTTCCAGAAGCTGAGGTTGCAGTTAGTGGGCAAGGCGGCAAATATGATCTACGCATCGTCGATGATCAATTTGAAGGCAAACGTCCTGTTGCTCGTCAACAATCTGTTTATGCACCTTTGAACTCCTACATTGCCAGCGGTGAAGTACATGCAGTGACAATTCGTGCAATGACCAAAGAAGAATGGCGCAAAGCAAGCTTATTCGGAGCTTAATAATTAATGGATAAATTTCTGATTCAGGGCGGTACTAAGCTCGAAGGTGAAGTTCGTATTTCTGGTGCGAAAAATGCTGCATTGCCATTACTCGCTGCAACTATCCTTGCGGATACACCTATTACATTAACCAATGTACCAAATCTTAAAGATGTGAACACCTTAGTGAAATTGATCGCAGGTTTAGGTGTTCAAATCAGTTATGAAGGTGATACGGTTAAGGCTGATACTTCTAGCTTAGATAACCAATTTGCACCATATGAACTCGTGAAAACCATGCGTGCATCTATTTTGGTGCTTGGCCCGTTATTGGCGCGCTATGGTAGTGCAAAAGTGTCTTTGCCGGGTGGATGTGCAATTGGTTCACGCCCTGTAGATCAACATTTAAAAGCTTTAGAAGCACTTGGTGCAGAGATTGAAGTTGAAGCAGGTTATGTGCATGCCAAAGTGGATGGTCGTCTAAAAGGTGGCGAAGTTGTCTTTGATATGGTCACAGTTGGTGGTACTGAAAATATTCTAACTGCTGCGGTTCTTGCAGACGGTGTAACGACCATTCGTAACGCGGCTCGTGAACCTGAAATTACCGATCTTGCTAATATGTTGATCAAGATGGGTGCAAAAATCGAAGGTTTGGACACTGATACTTTAGTTGTTACAGGTGTTGAAAGCCTACATGGCTGTGAATATGCCGTTGTTGCAGATCGTATCGAAACAGGTTCTTATCTTGCTGCTGCGGCAATAACTGGCGGTAAAATCAAAACCACGCATACAGATCCAAACTTGTTGGAGTCTGTGCTGGATAAATTTGAAGAAATGGGCGCGGAAGTTACGCGCGGTGAAGATTGGATTGAACTGGATATGATGGGTAAACGCCCGAAAGCAGTAAGTTTCCAGACTTTACCACACCCAGAATTTCCAACCGATATGCAAGCACAGCTGATGGCGGTGAATGCAATTGGTCGTGGTTTTGCCACAATTTCAGAAACGATTTTTGAAAACCGTTTCATGCATGTACCTGAATTAGCACGTATGGGTGCCAATATTCAGGTTGAAGGTAATGATGCTGTTGTTACAGGTGTAGAGAAATTATCTGCTGCACCAGTGATGGCAACTGATTTACGAGCTTCTTTCTCATTGGTTTTAGCAGCACTTGCCGCTGATGGGGAAACGTTGATTGACCGTATCTATCATATTGACCGTGGTTATGAAGATGTTGAAGCGAAGTTACAAGGTTTAGGTGCCCAAATTAAGCGAGTAAGTTAATGAGCGATATGAGAAACGATGATCCCAATTTTGACGTAATGGGCAATTTTGATCATGGTTTAACTTTAGCATTAAGTAAGGGACGTATCTTAAAAGAAACTTTGCCATTGTTGGAAACAGCTGGCATTAACTTATTGGAAGATCCGGATAAATCTCGTAAGTTAATTTTTCCAACGACCCATAAGCACGTACGTATTTTAATTTTACGTGCTTCTGATGTACCAACTTATGTTGAAAATGGTGCTGCAGATATTGGGGTGGCAGGTAAAGATGTGCTGATGGAACATGGTGCACAAAATGTGTATGAACCATTGGACTTAAAAATTGCCAACTGTAAGTTAATGACGGCTGGTAAAGTCGGCATGGTTCGTCCGAAAGGTCGTTTAAAGATTGCAACCAAGTACGTCAATTTAACCCGTCAATATTATGCAAGCTTAGGCGAGCAAGTTGATGTGATCAAACTGTATGGTTCTATGGAACTTGCACCTTTGGTTGGTTTAGGTGATTACATCGTCGATGTTGTGGATACAGGAAACACTTTACGTGCCAATGGTTTAGAGCCTTTGGAAGAAATCTGTAAAGTGTCTTCACGTTTAATCGTGAACAAAGCAAGCTTTAAACGTAAACAAACTTTGTTGAATCCAATTCTTGCACAGCTAGAAAAAGCCGTGGAAGAACGCGAGCAAGCAAAGAAAGCATAAGTTGTTAAGTTTCTAGCTATGCTGATCAAACCGCTCAAATTTGGGCGGTTTTTTTATGAAAACTGAAAAATAATGATAAAACTGTATTTTCACCAATTTTAACGAAAGTTATTTTCAATAAAACTCCACATGAACACATGCGATAGATGTCCACAAGCTGCTGTAAAACAGGTAAACTAATCTTTTCCAATAGATTACCTTGTGGGTAAATTGATGCGACGTTTATCGACTCAAGATCAAAACTTCAAGCAAGCTTTTGCTGACTTGTTGGCTTTTGAAACTGTGAATGATCCAGAACTTTTAAAAACCGTTGACCAAATCATTGCTGATGTTCGTCAGCATGGTGATGCTCATGTTCTTAAATTGACACAGCAGTTCGATCGACATCCAGCGCATCAATTCTCAGAATTAGAGCTGACACAAGAACAGCTGAAAGCAGCATTTGATGGTTTAAGTTCAGAAGTGCGTGAAGCCTTAGAACTTGCTGCGAACCGTGTTCGTGAATTTCACCAAGCACAAAAGCAAGACGGCTGGACCTATGTTGATGCTCTAGGAAATACGCTTGGTCAAAAAGTCACACCGCTGGACCGTGTGGGTATCTATGTGCCGGGCGGTTTAGCTTCTTATCCGTCTTCTGTATTGATGAATGCTGTACCTGCGCATGTTGCTGGCGTGCCTGAAATTATTATGGTGGTGCCTGCGCCGAATGGTGATTTGAATCCATTGGTTTTGGCAGCAGCTTACTTAGCCGGCGTACACCGTGTATTTACCATTGGCGGCGCGCAAGCGGTTGCAGCATTGGCTTATGGTACAGAAACTATTCCATCTGTGGACAAAATTACTGGCCCGGGCAACCGTTTTGTTGCTGCAGCAAAACGTGCAGTATTTGGTCAAGTCGGTATTGATATGATTGCAGGGCCATCCGAAATTTTGGTCTATGCCGAAGGTCAAAACAATGCTGAATGGCTGGCAATGGATTTATTGTCACAAGCGGAACATGACACTGTGGCTCAAGCGGTATTTATTACGCCAGATGCAGAACTTTTAGATCAAGTTGAGCAATGGATTGAAAAGCATTTAGAAGCGTTACCAAAAGCAGATATTGCGCGAACTTCAATCGAAAACCGCGGCGCATTGGTTTTAGTCAAAGACCGAGCGGAAGGCGCCGAATTGATTAACCAAGTTGCGCCTGAACATTTGATGCTGTGCTTAGATGAAGCACAGGAAATGGCTGAAGATATCCGCCATGCCGGCGCAATCTTCATGGGGCGTTATACACCGGAAGCGATTGGTGATTACTGTGCAGGTCCAAACCACGTGTTGCCTACTTCTGGCACAGCGCGTTTCTCATCACCGCTTGGTGTATATGATTTCCAAAAGCGCTCAAGTTTAATCATGTGTTCTGAAGCTGGCGTGAAAACTTTAGCGAAAACGGCTGATACATTAGCGCAGCAGGAAAATTTAGATGCACATGCGCGTTCAGCACGCTATCGTTATCAGTAATTAAATATAGACTAGGTGAAAAACTTAGTTTTCCAAAACTATAAACCTCTCCCTAACCCTCTCCTGAAAGGAGAGGGGAAATCTCATAAAATGAGTATTCCTCTCCCTGAACTAGCTTTAAGGATTCCTTTAAAGCGAAGTGCAAGAGAGGTTAGGAGAGGGTGAAAAAGAGCAAAATAAAATGCCAAATATTACCTCTGAACAAATGCGTTTTTGGAGCCCTGATGTACGTGAATTAGAACCGTACACACCTGGTGAGCAGCCTAAAATCCAAAATATTTTAAAACTCAATACCAATGAAAATCCGTATCCGCCATCGCCAAAAGTGGTGGAAGCAGTACAAAAAGTGTTGGCAAATTCTGCTGATGTTTTACGTTTATATCCAGATCCAGATGCGTCTGAGTTAAAGCAAGCGATTGCAAAACAGCAGCAAGTACCTGTTGAGCAGGTCTTTGTCGGCAATGGCTCGGACGAAGTGCTGGCGCACATTTTTAAAGCCTTTTTTGTGCAAGAACTGCCGGTTCTGTATCCTGACATTACCTACAGTTTTTATCCGGTATATAGCCAATTTTTTGGTATAGCTGCCAATACTAAAATTTTGCCCCTGAACGATGACTTTGAAATTGTGGTGGATGACTATAAACAACCTAATGGTGGCATCATTATTACCAATCCGAATGCGCCTACGAGTATTGCTTTAGGTTTGTCTGCAATTGAGGAAGTGTTGCAAGCCAATCCGAATTCAGTGGTTGTGATTGATGAGGCGTATGTCGATTTCGGTGCGGAATCTGCTGTGGCTTTGGTTGCGAAATATGAAAACCTTGTGGTTTGTCAAACGACGTCTAAGTCGCGTTCACTTGCCGGTTTGCGCGTTGGTTTCGCGATTGCGCAGCCGCATTTAATCGCAGCGCTTGAAGCGGTAAAAAACAGCTTTAACTCTTATCCGATGGATCGTTTTGCGATTGCAGCAGCCGTGGCGTCATTTGAGGATCAAGCGTATTTTGAAGTGCAAAATGCCAAGGTGATTGCGAGCCGTGAAAAGCTTGTAGAGCAGCTGTCTGAGCTGGGCTTTAAGGTATTGCCGTCTGCGGCAAACTTTATTTTTGCATCATTGCCTAATAAAGATGCAAGTGAGTTGGCTGCTGATTTGCGCGAACGCGGAATTATCGTGCGTTATTTTAATAAGCCGCGGATTAATCAATTCCTTCGTATCACCATTGGTACAGATGAACAAAATCAGCGCCTTGTAGATACTTTGAAAAACGATATTTTGGCTTAATCTTTGCAATCTCCGCGAAATGTAAATCTAGCCTAATCTTCCTTTTTTAAAAGGAAGTTGGGATAGATAGATCAAAAAAGCGATTCAATAGAATCGCTTTTTTGTTATTCAGGTTTATGCCAGGTATTTAACAAATCCAGCATGGCTTCGACTTTATCAAAGCATTCTTGATATTCAGCATCGCAATCTGACGCGATGGTGATTCCGCCGCCTGCCCACAGCGAAACCTGATCTTGGTATTTTTGAATAGAGCGGATCAAAATATTCCAAGAGCCTGTACCATCGTGATTAAAATAACCCATCGAGCCGCAATAGGCGCCGCGCGGGGAGCCTTCAAGTTCTTCAATGATTTGCATCGCACGAATTTTAGGCGCGCCGGTAATCGAACCGCCCGGCAGTGCCGACATCAGAACCTCAAAAGGATTTACATTTGTTTTCAGCACGGCTTCAACTTCACTGACCATGTGATGCACTTGGTTAAAACTTTCAATATCAAAAAGTTTAGGTGTTTTTACAGAACCCGTTTCAGCATAAACACTCAAATCATTACGTAGTAAGTCGACAATCATGACATTCTCGGCCATGTCTTTTTCAGATGATTTTAATCGTTGTTTTGAGTGCGCATCTAAAACTGGATCTTCATAGCGAGGCATCGTGCCTTTGATTGGTTTAGTAATAATCTTGCGTTTAGGCTTAAAATCTATAAAAAGTTCAGGCGAACAACTTAAAATTTCAAAATCATCAATACGTAAGTAGCCTGAATATGGTGCATCAGTCAGTGACCAAAATTCTTGAGCGGTATCTAAGAGTGAACCGTTTGCTTGAGCTGTGAATTCTTGTGTTAAATTAATTTGATAGCAATCACCCGCTTTAATATATTCCTGCACTTGATCAAAGGCTTTCGTGTAGTCTGACTTAGACCATCTTGCAGTACATTTTTGTCTTAATTTAAATTGATTCTGAGTGATCTCTGTTTGAATGAACTGATCAATATAGTCGTAAATCTTAGCTGCAGAATGATCTGAACTATAAAAATACCAACCATCATTCTCTAATTTTAAAAAACTGGAAAATTGTCCTAAAAACAAGCGAGGTTGCGCTTTGGCGTGCAAGGAAATCTGTTGCTGCGCTGCATAATCATAGCTAATAAAACCAGCCCAGCCCCCAGAAAACCCGCTGCCTAAGTTTGAACATAAATCTTGGAAGGCAATATTTTGCAAGGGCTGAGTATCAGATTCCTCATATTGATCTAAATTGGTACGGACATAAGCTTTAAGTTCATCATTCTTCAATTGTTGATATTGATTTGCCAAAAAGCAAATAACAGGTTGGTTTTGATCTTCTAAAAAAATCACATGTGACAAGGGCGCAAGCGCTTGCAAAATTTTTTGAGCACTAACAGTTTGTTTGAGAATAAATTTTTTAAAAGAAATTGGTTTTTGCATCAACAGAAAAATTAACTTTAAAGACTAAAATGGATTTTATACCATTCCTAATTCATTTGGTTTGCAAATACCGTTTATCGGTAAGAATTAGATTGCGACCAACAACAGTTGAACAAATTTCAGCTTGGATATAATTTAATCGAGCGAGCAAACAACTCAAGGAAAGATTTAGCAGTTGTCACAAAATAATATTACAGCTGAATAAATCGAGTGGTTGAAAATCAAAAAAAATAAATACTCTTGGGAGAGTACCGTATGAAAAATTTCACTAAATTAGCTCTAGTTTCTTCAATCGCATTTAGTGCGAATGCTATGGCTATGCAAGCAATGGACGATGCTGCACTTAGTTCAACCACTGGTCAAGATGGTATTAACATCGGGATTGGTATCTCTAAAATTGAAATTGAAAAACTTTTCATTCACGATAACGACGGTTTAACGGATACAGCTAAGGGCGGTACAAGTACTGCTGGTGCGATCGTTATTCAAGGTAACAAGAAAGCTGGTGATCCTTTAGAAAATAAAGGTATCGTTATTGGTGCAAACTATGATAACGGTGGAGCTTATCTTCTACCTTCTCGCAATTTAGCTGATTTACGTATTGATACTGATGCTGGTACTGGTGCAAATGGTGCATTCATTAACATCGCAGCTGATGTTTCTGGTTTAGATATTAAAATTGGTGAAATTGGTGTAACAGCATCTGGTACAGCTGGTACTACAGGCATTCGCCGTGGTGGTAAGCTTGAAGGTACAGATGCAAACTACAATGCAATTTTATCTGGTCTTTCTCTAAAAACTGGACCAATGACTGCTAATGTTCAGTTAGGTGCTGCTCCACAAGGGGCTATGATTAAACTGAGTACAACTATGAAGGGTGGTTTAGAAATTAAAGATCTAGGTATCCTTGATGCATCAACTAAAACCGCTACACGTGAAGCAGGTGAAATCTTTATCGAAAGCATCAAAGTTGCTGATGCTGGTAAAACTGACTTAACAATTAATCAAGATGTTCGTATTTATGGTAAAGAAGGCACAAATAATGGTTATATTCAAATGGTAAGTAACTCTGGTCCAATTGATAATTATGTGAAAGGTGTTCATCTAGGAAGTAAAGACGCTGGTTCAATTGGTGATATCGAAGTTCAAGGTTTACAAACGTTCTACAGCCCAGCTATGGGTGTATATAACCAAGGTTCTGTAATTACAATTTCTAGTAAGTAATTTAGCATAAAAATAAGGCGCGTGTTGATCACGCGCTTTTTTTTACAAAAAAGTGCGGAATGACCCAATAAAGCATAAAAAAATGCTGTTTTTTTATAAAAAAAAAGGTATCTTGCATAATACATGGATGTAGAGCAATAGCTCTAAAAAATAATGAAAAAAGGCACATCATTGCCGATAACTAAAAGTTAGAAGATATGTTAGAGATAGCAGTAGGCTCGGCATTGATGTATTACTTTGCCAAAGAGTCCTTTGATTTAAAAGAAAAGCCAGTCGGAACAGTTCACTATACCGAAACATTGGATTCACGAAATGATTCCTTTACTCGGATGCACCGTGAATCTGTAAAAATTAAACCTGCCATAGAAGATCAATTTCGAGGCATCGTTCGGCAAGCTTATGACTACAGTTGTGGTTCAGCAGCCTTAACCACTTTATTAAATGGTTATGTCGGGACACAGCTAACTGAACAACAGACCATGAATGGTTTGCTGAAATTTGGTGAAACTGAAAAAATCATCGAACGTCGAAGTTTCTCCTTATTAGACATGAAACGTTTTGTCGCTGCTGTGGGGCTAGACAGTGGGGGCTACAAAGGTGAGTTTTCAGATCTAGTTAAGCAAGGTCAGCCTGCGATTGTTCCCATTTCATATGCTGGTTTTAAACATTTTGTGGTTTTTAAAGCCTATAAAGATGGGCGTGTTTATGTTGCAGATCCAGCACTGGGCAATATCAGTTTCGATGAAGTTAGATTCCAAGAAATATGGGAAAACAACACATTATTCTTAATCAACGTTGCGCCTGAGCAACGTAAAAATTTATTAGCTTTGCAAGATTCAGACTTGCGACATGTTGAAGATGCAACCGTCAACCGTTATGCATTGGTTGATATTCAATATCCGCAGTTTTACATGGAAAAAATTGCAGACAAGGCATCTACGATACGACTTGATAAAAACATGAATGAAGAGTCGGAGTCTTATGGTAAATCGAATTACAACTTTCTAAGGCTTTACTACAAGAGTAAATAATTAGATGAAAGCGTATAACAAAGTGTCAGGATTAAAAAAATAACAACGGTGGGAAGGAACATGAATCGTAAATGGATGAACAAAACACTACTAGCCATGAGTATTCAGGTGGTGATGGGGGTTGCCTATGCAGCTGAAGAGCCAAGCCTTGGAGAATATGATCCAGTTGAACAAGAGACAGTCGTAGAAGAGTCTGTATCTCCTGCTACTGTAAACCAAGCTGATAATGCACAAGAAGCTGCTGCCGAGCCTGAAATTGGACAGTATGAATCTGTTGAAGAGCCAGTACAATCTGAGGCACCACAAGTCGAAAGTGCTACTGCCACTGAAAAGGCATCGACAGCACTTCAACAGCAAGAGGGTGATGCGAGTCAAGAAGCTAACTTACAGGAAGTATTTAGCTCGAATGAACGTCAGTATTCATTGATTAAAAAAGGTGAAATATCATCTTTTTACGATATCGATTATACCTATTACCGTGATACTCAACTTGATATGGAAATGGCACAAGGCCAACTTTATCAACTCCGTGTACAAGAGAATGCAACACACTCAATGACCAATACATTTACCGTGCAATACGGTGTAATGGACAATTTGACATTCTCTGCATCTCTGCCTTTAGTAGCGAAAACTGACTTATTAAAAGATACTTCAACCGCGGGTTTAGGGGATATTTCTTTAGGCGCACGTTGGGAACCCTTCCCATTGAAGCAAGGTCGTTTGCCACTGATTTTATTTGGTAATTTATCTACGAAAACAGGTGATAGTCCATACGAAGTCAATGCAGTAAATGATCTAGCAACAGGTAAAGGTTACTATTCGGCAGGTATCGGTGCGAGTACGCGTAAATATATTGACCCTGTTGTGTTGTTTGCATCTGTTTCAGCTAACTATGGTTTCAAAGAAACGGGTTTAAACCAACGTCGTGGTACGCGTGTCATTGAAGAGTTTGAACCGGGAATTAGTGGTGGTTTTGCATTCGGTTTTGCATACTCGTTTAACTACGATGTTTCCCTCACCATGTCATATCAACAAAGTTTCAACACTGGCGCAGAATTTACGTATAGCAGTGGCGAATCCTATTCACCTGCAGACCAAACCAGTTCAACTCTAGCAATTTCTTTAGGTGTACGTGTATCTCCAGATACGATTGTGAACGGTACGGTGGGGCTAGGTTTAACTGAAGATGCACCAGATGTGTCTTTAGGACTTTCTTTCCCGTTAGATATTCTAGGTTTTGGAAAAAAACTTCGTTAAGAGGGCTGTCGTATGCGTAAAATTCGACTCAGCCCACTTTTTAGTGCGATCGTTTTAACGGGCTGTTCTAGTGCTGCTTTTGCACAATTGGGTACCAACCTTTCAGTTGATGTACGGTCACTTGCATTAGGGAATGCAGTAACTGCTGATCCTCCGGGGATTAGTGCCGTGCATTTTAACCCTGCAGCATTAACTAAAATTGAAGGTTTGCAAACCGATATGCAGGGGATCATTGCAAACTTTGATATTCAACGTGAATTTACCGTCCCTGCGGGTTATAACGTCTTTGGTTATTCAGATGACCCAATGGTCTGTAATGATGGCCCTGAAGTAACGGCAGATATTTGTACGGACTTTAAAGATAAGGTTTCTGGTGATGTTGAATATGCATCCCTATATGTACCTGTCTTAAAAAAGATGGTGGATTTTGGTGCTGGCCAACCCATTGCCGCACCAACGATGGGGATTGCCTATAATCCACCAGGTTCTAAAGCAACATTTGCATCCGCCGTTTATGCGCCTTTGATTGCGGGTTTTGGTGCTGAAAATGGCAACCCAGGTAATTTCATGGGGCAACAAGTTGCTCTAGAGCGTATTACTTATCTATCGCCAACTGTGGGTTATCAAGTTAGTGATGAGTTATCGATTGGTGGTGGTGTAGGGATGTCCTATCAAGCCATTGGATTGAAATCAGATCTACGATTTCCCAATGAGTTGATCGGCATGTTAAGGATGATTGATGAAGTCGTCTGTACGCCATTCAAGGAAAATTCGGACATTATTACCGACATCTTGCTATTGGGGATGTGTAATACCGAAGAAGGAATGAATCCATTTGGCAAATTTGGTCAGATGGAATTGGCTTTAGAGCAGTCACTGAGCCCAAGTTATAACTTAGGGGTTTTGTGGGAGCCACGCGAAGATTTTAGTTTTGGTATGGTGTACCAAAGCGCTGCGAAAATGCGCATGAAAGGTCGTTATCGCATTCATAATGCAAAAGCGCCTCAGGAGATGATTAAGGGATTAATGTCATCACCAACAGGTCAAATTTTAGCTGCAATTTTGGGTTTCCCAAATGCCGTGCCTAACTCGGAGTCGGGTTTGGTTTCGATGGATTTTGAATATCCACAGCACGTACAGGCCGGGATCAAATATAAGGTTATGCCTGATTTACAAATTAATTTTGATGTGGGCTGGACCGATTATCGTGCTTGGGACAAATTCCGTTTTGAATTCGACCGTCAAATTTCAGCGCTGAAAATTGCAAAATTATTATCTGAAAATGTGACCGATAATTCTTTGGCCTTACCTTTGAAATTTACATCGCCTTGGAACTGGGGTATTGGTATTGAATATTCTGCAACAGATCGTTTGAAATTACGTGCAGGTTATGAACCAAGGAGTACGTCTATTCCTGATGGTAAGCGAAATACCATGGTCCCGATTAATGGTGCGCAGCTCTTTGGTATGGGGATTGGATATCGTTTTGATGCAGATACGGATTTAGATTTATCAATCGGCTTTTTACGCAGTAAAGATAACATTCCAGCGAATACTAGTAGTCTTGCAAACTTAACCGGTGTGAATAACTTACTTTTAAACCCATATGCTGGACTGAATGTAAAAACCGATACGAAAATCACCATCCTAGGATTAAATTACAGAACTCGTTGGTAGGATAAGCAGACAGAATGAAAAGGATTTTATTCATAAAAACGTTACTTGCACTGTCTGTGGTGCAAGTGTCGTATACCAACGCTGGGGCGTTTCATACCATTATTGGGCCAGATGGGCGCCCAATGGTGGTACAAGTGCAAGAAAAACCAGCAAAGAAACCTAAAGAAAGTCCAACTGCTAAAACGATAGACTCTCAACCTGTACAACAAATTATTCAACCATCCGTAAGCATTAGTCCGTCTCAAACCAAGACACCGATGACACGTCAAACGAGTCCAACAGCACAGGCTGTTGGACCGGTGAATTCTCAACATTTAAGTATACGCGAGCCGGAAAAACGGGATGAAATTAAAGCTGTCACAGTAGATAAAATTAAAGACGTCTCAGGGGATAAAGTTCGCAAATCTGAAAAGTCAGCACAAGCTTCAGATATTTCAGCAAAAGTGGTACCTTCAACAGCATGGGCAGAAAAGTTACAGCAATCAGAGCTAACCCAACCTCGTGAAGCGTATCAGCCCAAAATTCTAGCTGAAAAAGATAAACCTGTCGTTGAGAAAAACATCCTTGCTGAGAAAGTAGTCAGTACTGATCAATCCGTACGATCTTCAGGTGAAAACTTAGAAAATAATCCTTCAAAACAATCGGCCAAGGCAAAACAAGAGCAAGGCTTTTCGACCCTGGCTGGTGAAAAGTATGTCAATAATGAATATCTTGAAGATAAAGAGTTTAACTTAGAAGGCAAAAAGCGCTTTTACACCATGCCCGAAGGCGTTATTGATAGCAAGATGGGGCAAACGCGGATGCAAACCATTGAACGTGAAAAAGGTGTCAGTCGCTCCGTCATTGATAATTTATTTAAACGTAATCAACCCGAAGATACAGGGCCGATCACTTTAGCCACATCGTATTATCGGGTCTCACAAGCTGACACCATTCAAGGTTTAGGTCAGCAATGTTTTTCGAATAAAAAAATGAAAAAAGCCAAAGAGCTCGACTTAGCTCAAGATATTAACTTATGGCCTCGAGCACCATTGTCGGACGAATTTGATTATGAAGTCGTAAAACTAAAATCACCATTACAAAATATTCGTATACATTCATTTGCATCCAAAGTACAAAATCCTACATTTTATTGGCCATTTGCGGTATTTTTAGACAAAAATGGATGTGTCATGGAAGGCGCAGGTGGATTCAAAAATAACCAAGGTGAAGCGGATCATCTTTACCATGAAAAAATTGAAGGCGTGATTCAAGTGCCTAAAGGTAGCCAGTATTTATTCTTAACGCCTTTAGCAACAGCAATTGACGTCGATGGCCGCGTATTAACCAATCAAGGCCAACTTAAATTAACAGCAATCCGTTAAGGACATAAGAAAGAGAATTAGGATGAAAAATAAAATTTTATTACCGTTTACTTTAACGGCATTGGTTGCAGCGCTCAGTGGCTGTGGCGGTGAAAGTGCAAATGTGAATCCTGAAATTTATGATACCAGTACAACCAATGGTACCTGTAAAAGTAATACTGAAGGCTGTGTTGAGTTCGTTTTAGATTATCCAATTGAAGGTCTGAATTTTAATTGTTCGAGCGACGTTAAAAATACCTACATAACTTTATTTGATCTAAAAGAAGGTGTTTCGACAGGTGCTTGTAAGATTGGCGATACGGTAACTTTCTTTGTCCAAGGTGAAAAATCACGTCGAATTGATTTGGGTAAAGTAGATTTGAAGCAAATTTCCAATGTAGCCAGTGGTACGACACCTCCACGCTTGACCTTATTGGATTTGGCAGCTGGCATCGCGGGTAAACCTGCTGCAACGATTTCAAATACCGACGCAACGGTTAAAGTGGCCATGCGTTTAGCTAAAATTATTCAAGCCTTGGCTTTGAAAAATAACAGCGCAGTTACAGCTACAGATATCCAAGCGGTTTATATCAACAATGCAGATAAAGTATTGATTGATCAAATCACTCGAAATGTCGCGACAGCAGATTTTAGTATCAGTTCAGATACGGAATTTAATGACCTGTTTACACCTTGGCTAGACCTGTCCGAAGTCAGCAATGAAAATGCATTTACCTTAGTTTCAAAACTCATGAATATCTCAACGGCTGCGGTATATCAGCCTGAGTTTGCGTTATTTTCAACTGATGGCGTGATTACCAATGCCAGTGGTTCAAATGGACTGGTCGGCTGTGACAAAAATGAATGTTTGCCGACCGATAGTTCAAAAGTCAATTTATTTGGTCATTTCATGTTAATGACGGACCGCCAAGGTATGACTTTTGGTAGTGGTTTACAGTGGAAGGGCAAAGTTGATCAACAGTTGAGTACCATTGGTGGTGTGAATGTCTTGCTCTTGACACAGGTACGACCAACACGTTTAACAGCAACGCCACAGGACAATTGGATTGATCCGCTTACCAAGCAAATTGATAAACCTGGCATTCTGGGTTTCCGTTTTGATGCAGAAGAAGCCAACTCTGGTCCTTTGATTATTAAACAAGGGACGCTACTTGCCGACAAAATGGTGGTCGGTACAGGTGGAAGTTTATATAAAACGTTAACGGCTAAAAAAGATGATTACGTTCTGACGGCCGATGATAAGAAAAAATTAGGTCTTTGGGAGCAAAATATTAACCAAGTGCAATTTAAAGGCACGATGGATTTATACAAGCTTTATCCGCTGTCGTATTTAGACAAAAAAGTCTTTAAGTCTGTTGAAAATGTTGCTGCTGGACAAAATTATATCTTCCCCTTGTATGCAGATTTAACCTTTAAATTTACCGATACTTCGATTAAAACAGTGAAATTGGGTGTGGTGATTGACCGTAATGGTGATATTCGCACAAATATAAAATCTGGCGTGCCAGACGATGTATTTACTCGTCAAGATAGCCAAATTGTCGATTTGTCTACACACGCGACGGAAGGCTGTAGCGGAAAAGATGTGCTCGATCCACTGCTAATGAAAGATGAAAAAGGTGTACAGCAATACCGTATTGGAACGACAACACGGACATTTACGCCTGAAGGAAATATCAATCCAAATACCATTTCGATTCGTATGATTTTAGCTGACCCATATTTCCATACGCTTGATGGCGCGCTGATTGGAATGAACTCAAGTGTGAAAACTTCAGCGGATACATCAATGGTTGTAGGCGGTGCCTTAGTGCAGTTACACAATATGATTAATGCCAATGCAGGCACACGTCCCTCTGGCGTTGCTTTGACAGATTCGGATAATAAAGTGGTGAAGTGGGGGAATAGTTTGGCCAGCTTTAGTTATATTTATAGCTTAAAGAATCCAAATGATACTGCTGCGGCTCAAACGGCGAAGTTAAGCGGTGGTGATATTTCTTTAGAATTGGCCCCGTGTTACACCATCAAGGCTAAATAATCTTCAAATATGAGTAAAATAAAATAGCCCATCCGTGATGGGCTTTTTTATTTAAGAGATCTGCAAACTAACCTGTGTGATCGAGTCGCGTACCGAGAGTTTCGAGATGCATTTCAAACTGACCTGTTTTGCGGTCAGCAAAATAATGCCGCAGCGTTCTTTCCACACTAGGAAAGGCTAAATCATCCCAAGGAATATCTTCTTCGCTAAATAATCGTGATTCAATGGTTTCATCACCCGCACCAAACTCTCCATTGATTAGTTCAGATTTGAACAAGGCATAAATTTGCCCAATACGGGGAATGTTATACATGCAATACAGTTGCTCAATATTGACTTCTGCTTCGGCTTCTTCGCGAGTTTCACGCGCTGCTCCTTGCTCCATCGTCTCATAGAGTTCCATATAGCCAGCGGGTAATGTCCACAGCCCATAGCGTGGCTCAATCGCTCGACGGCAAAGTAAAACTTGATTGTCCCAAACGGCTAAAGCACCACAAATGACTTTAGGATTCACATAATGAATAAACCCACATGCGGTACAAATACGGCGTATCTGATGATCTCCAAGCGGGATCGCTTCTTTTGTTTTTTGTCCGCAGTTTGAGCAAAAGTTCATATTCATCGTCATGGATTGTGTGAACCGTCAGAATAACTTAAAAATAAAACTTTGGCATCATTTCTAACCAGCTTGGCCGAAATTCAGCTATGATGAAAATAAGATAATTATAAGGATGTAATGTGGATGGATGAGGGTTTATTGACTCAGCGATTGCAGCAAAGTTTACGTTTTTCTAAGCGTATTCAACCTGCGCATGCCGCTGTATTGATTGCGATTACCCAAGAAGATAATCCACGTATTTTATTGACCCGCCGCTCACTCTATATGAATAATCATGCAGGTGAAGTGTCCTTTCCCGGTGGCAAACGTGATGCCCAAGACACCAGTAATATCGTGGTGGCTTTAAGAGAAGCTCAAGAAGAAACCGCTCTAAATCCATTTGATGTGCAGCTTTTGGGTGATTTACCGATGCAAAAAGCACGGAATGGGATGTTGGTTAAACCGATCGTGGGGTTGATCCCGCCTGACGTAAATTTGATACCTCAACCCACTGAAATTGACCGTATTTTTTTTGCATCATTAAGACAGCTTTTAGAAACTCCACCAACGCCGTATGAAGTTCGTTTTGCCCAGCAATCACTATATTTCCCCAGTTTAAGAGTTGAAAATGAAATCGTTTGGGGTTTGACTGCACGGATGCTGATTTCCTTATTTCAATATGGTCTGAATTATCAAAAAGAATGGCCTTTTTTATTAAACTCTCCTTCATTTCATTTGGGCCGTGAGCCATAAATCATTTTTAGAAAGTCAAAATAGGATGTTTGATCATGTTGTACAAATTTCAAGGATATAGCCCGAAAGCCACGCATCAACCTTGGGATGGTTGGGTTGCAGAAAATGCAACGGTCATTGGCCAAGTTGAATTAGGCCGAGAAGTGAGTGTCTGGTTCGGAGCCGTCATCCGAGGGGACAATAGTCGTATCAAACTGGGTGATTTTACCAATGTACAAGAAAATGCGGTGCTGCATACCGATGCGGGCATTGAAATGATCATTGGTGATTATGTCACGATTGGGCATCAAGCCATGCTACACGGATGTACCGTAGGTGATAATAGTCTGATCGGAATCAATGCCGTGGTTCTAAATCATGCTGTGATTGGTAAAAATTGCATCATTGGTGCAAATGCTTTAATTCCAGAAGGGAAGGTGATTCCTGATAACTCTGTTGTGATGGGTTCACCGGGTAAAGTCGTCAAGACTTTAGATGAACAAGCGGAAGTACGTCTAAAAATGAGTGCCATGCACTATGCCGCTCATTTTAAACATTTTACTCAACTCGAAGTCGCTGAACTTTAGAACGCTATATATGGCAAGCAAAAAAGCCTCGACGTTTGTCGAGGCTTTTTTATAGATTAAATACAGAAAGCGCTGAGTCTGAGGTGGAACATCTCGCGAACTGCGATGGAGTGGAGTATCATATTCAACGTTTTTTAAGATTAAATTTAATTAAGGTTGCGCATGAAATTACTGGCATTGGAAACTGCCAATGAGCAGTGTTCCGTCTCGATTGTAGATGAAACTCAAGAGCTTTATTTTCAACTCGATTTACGGGCAAAAGCGCAGACACAAACCATTCTCCCAATGATTGAGCAAGGGCTTAATCAAACTGCTATTGAGTTAGCGGATTTAAATGCAATTGCATTTAGTCGTGGGCCTGGCTCATTTAGTGGTGTTCGTATTAATGCAGCGGTAACACAGGCTTTGGCATGGGCCAATGACGTACCTGTTGTTCCAGTCTCGACTTTGCAAGCTTTGGCTCAAGCGGCGCATCGTCTACATGGTTTGACTGAAGTAACAGCAGTCCTTGATGCTCGCATGCAAGAAGTGTATATCGCAAGCTATCAACTCGATGCCAATGGCATTATGCAGGCTGTAGATGAAGAACAACTATTAAGCTACGCTGATGCCACACCACAGATCAAATTTACTGTCGTGGGTTCTGGTAGTGAGCTCATTCAATCAGAACAAACACAATACAAAGACTTAAGTGCAACAGCACAAGATATTGCTACTATTGCCCGCGAAGCGGCGCAAAGAAAAGCATGGGTGAGTGCTGAACTTGCATTGCCCGTATATTTACGAGATAACGCCTGGAAGAAAATTTCAGAACAAGGCAAGCCATAATTAGGGTTATATATGGATCTTCTACTGCTGCTCAAAGCGGCAATCATGGGTATTGTTGAAGGTATTACCGAATTTTTACCGATTTCAAGTACAGGGCATTTAATTCTGGCTTCAGAATTAATGAACTTTTGGACCAAAGAAAAAAGTGATGTTTTCGTGATCGCAATTCAAATGGGTGCGATTGCGGCGGTGATTTATGAATACTGGGGCCGCCTGTGGGGCGCAGCAACCGGTATGGTGACTGGTGAAGAAAAAGGTCGCCGTTTAGGTTTTGGCTTAATTCTCGCTTCGATTCCAATCGTGTTGATTGGTTTGACGTTTGGTCAGACGGTGAAAGAACTGCTGTTCAATAACATTGCGATTGCTATGGGGTTGATTATCGGTGGTTTGATCATTATTTGGATCGAAAAAAATCCACCGCAGGTGCGTGCCAAAGAAGTAGAAGATTTAACCATTAAAGATGCGATTTGGATTGGTTTAATTCAAGTTTTATCTTTAATTCCAGGGACTTCACGTTCAGGTGCAACCATTATTGGTGCTATGTTCTTGGGTGTTTCCCGTAAAGCAGCCACTGAGTTTTCATTCTTTTTGGGTATTCCTGTTATTGTCGGTGCAGGTTTACTGGATTTATATCAAAGCTATGATGTATTTCAAGGCACTCAAGATTGGACTGTGATCGCCGTTGGTTTAATCGTTTCATTTGTCTCTGCATTGATTTTAATTCGTGCGCTTGTCGCTTATGTGGCAAAACGTGATTTTATGATTTTTGCGTGGTATCGAATTGTTTCAGGTTTATTGATTTTATTGTTCGCATTTACAGGCTGGAAATTATGGTAAGCGAAATCCGCTTATACACAGAACAAGAGTTTCATGAGAAAGCACAGCAGTATTCTGCTGTGCTTTCTTCACGTGGCGTATCTGTAAATATTGAATTAATTGAAAAATTAAACGCGCGTTTTTTACGTTTAAACCCTGAACTCAGTTTGTGTGTCGATGCAGATGGTTTGTGGTTAGCGGCCAATGGCATGAAGATGCAACCCGATTGGAAAGCAGAAGTGGGGCGTTTAAAGCGAGCATCTTTAAAGTCTGAGATGATTGCACGTGCGTGTAATTTGGCTGAAAAGCCACAGCTTGTGGATGCAACCGCAGGGCTAGGGCACGATAGTTTATTGATGGCACATCTGGGTGCGCATGTGACCCTTGTGGAACGTCATCCAATTTTATTTACCCTATTGGAAGACTCACATCAACGCGCGCAGAAAGATGCATTTTTAAGTTCGGTTGTGGCACGAATTGAATTGGTCTTTTCAGATTCGGCAGACTTTTTGAAACATTTTTCGACGACCAATCAAATCTTTGATGTGGTTTATCTCGATCCGATGTTTCCACAGCGAGATCAAAACCAGCAAGCCGTCAAAAAGCAAGCTCAGGTCAAAAAACAAATGCAATTATTGCATTTGCTGTTACCTGAAGATGGTGAGATGGATTTAGGTGATAATTTACTGGATTTAGCACAAAAAATTGCTAAACGTGTCGTGGTTAAACGTCCACGATTGGCGGTTTTTTTAGCGAATCAAGAGCCGCAACATCAGTGGCAAGGTGATGCTTGTCGCTTTGATGCATATTTCCAACATGATCTTGTGACTTAAAATGATATTTGCTTCAATATTGTTCAAAGATTTGTTATATAGTTAAAAAATAGCATTGCTAAAAACGACATCAGGCATAAAATTATTTGTGCAATTAAGCGAGCCAAGGCCACCATTAGAACTCTATGATTGATTTCAAACCCTCCATCAATTTTTGGCATGATTTTAAAAGCAACCAAACTGCGGGGATGTGGTTATTTTTTGGGTCTCGTCGTTCTTTACAAATCGTTCGTCCATCGATTTTACAATTGGTGTTTTGGGGGATTTTAGGTGGTTGTGCTAACAGTTTATTTAGTTGGCTGAGCACGGGGCGTATTGGTGAATTTAACGCTCAAGGTCTTATAAGTTATGCATTGTGGCCATTTATTGCTTTAATTGTGGGGATTTTCCTATCACAACGTGTAAATAATCCACGGTTAATGTTGGTCCCTGCATTGCTTTGGTTGGTGCTTGATACGCACATCATGTTGTTTCAATGTTTGATTCAATATTTGGGAGATCTCGATTTTCTCCCATACTTTCTGTATGACTACATTCCAACGTTATTCATTATTCTATTTGTTTGGCAAAGTTTGGCTGTCGTTTGGGTGTTTTCACGTGAGCTGAAATGGCCATGGTGGGAGCGTGCACTGATTATGGGTGCGACGCTATTTACTTTGGTCGTGTGGCAAGTCTCAGTCAAAGATCAGCCGATTTGGAAAGTAGAAGAAGTTCCTCCAAGCTTTGCTGAAGATGCATTTTATGCACAAAGCCGTTTACTCAATAAATCCTTGGATGCAGTGGAATATGGTGAATTTGCCCAATCCCATTGGTACTTCTTAGGGGTGGCAGGTGCGAGTTATCAAGATGTCTTTAAACTGGAAATTGAACGGATTAAAGAACAGTTTGATACACGTTTTGGCACCTATGGGCGTTCGGTTGAGCTGATCAATAACCCTGCAACGCGCACTGAAATTCCGCTGGCATCTAAAACCAGTATGGAGTTGGCGCTGCGTCGTATTGGTCAACAGATGAACCGAGAAAGTGACGTCTTATTTTTATATATGACCTCACATGGTTTACCGAATGTCTTTGAAATGGAAAATGCACCTTTGGATTTGGCGCAAGTCGATCCTAAATGGTTAAAAGAAGCCTTGGATGCATCCGGAATTCGTTGGCGTGTGATTGTCATTTCTTCATGTTATTCAGGAAGTTTTATTCCAGCACTACAAAATGATAATACTTTAATCATTACTGCATCGGCAGCTGATCGACAGTCTTTTGGCTGTTCGAATGAAGCTGAATACACCTATTTTGGTCGTGCGTTCTTTGATCAGGCGATGCGTGAGCAGACCAGTATTCAAGCGGCATTTAATGAAACCAAAGCGACTGTAGCGAAATGGGAAGCCGCGCAAGGTTTCGAACCTTCTGAACCGCAGTGGTCGATGGGGAAAAACATGGCATTAATGTTGCCTCAATTAGAACAACGATTGTTCCCGCCGACAACTACTGCACCGGCTACGACGGTTACGCCTTAAAAGATTAAAAAAGTTTAGGATAAAGATCATGGAATTAGTACAACGAAATACTTGTTTTGCGGGTGAGCAGCGCATTTATCAATTGGATTCTTTAAGTCTAAAGACCGCGACAAAGTTTGGTATTTTTTTGCCAGAAGCAGCCTTACAAGGCCAAGCGTGTCCTGCATTGTTTTATTTGGCGGGATTAACCTGTACTGAAGAAACCTTTGCCATTAAAGCGCATGCTCAGCGTTTAGCTGCCCAGCTTGGCCTGATTTTAATCAGCCCTGATACTTCTCCACGTGGGGAACAGGTAGCGCAAGGCGATCATTGGGATATTGGGCAGGGTGCGGGCTTTTATATTAATGCAACGGAACAACCTTGGGCCGAGCATTATCAAATGGAACGTTTTATCACTGAAGAATTGTATTCGCTGGTACAGGCTGAATTTCCGGTACAAAAAGGTGCGATTGGCATATTCGGACATAGTATGGGCGGTCATGGTGCATTAACTTTAGCGTTGAAGCATCCGGACCTGTTTAAATCGGTTTCTGCTTTTGCACCGATTTGTGCGCCGAGTCAGTGTCCATGGGGTGAAAAAGCCTTTAGTCAATATCTAGGTTCAGATCGTCAGCAGTGGCTTCAGCATGATGCAACAGCTTTAGTGCAAACAAAAGGGGCTTTGTTTAAAGCCATTTTGATTGACCAAGGCATTGATGATCAATTTTATAGCCAGTTAAATCCGGCGTTGTTTCAGCAAGCGTGTGAGCAAGTTGGACAGCCACTCGAACTGCGTGAACATGCAGGCTATGATCATGGTTATTATTTTATTCAAAGTTTTATGGATGATCATTTGCAATTTCACGCTGTCCAATTGCAAACAGTAGTTCATTAATTCTAAAGCCAGTGGTTAAAAGTGTTGAGGCATAGCTTGCTTTGATACACGTATAAATAAAGCATGGTGATAAGCATTGCCATGCAAATGAATAAATTCGACATACCAAAAAAAATAATTTAGGGTACTTATGCAAAATTCACAAATGGAAACGCCGCTTCCGCCAGAGCTGCCCGTGATGAATCCACCGAGTCTATTTGGTGAGACAGAACAGGCTAATGTTTTGGGACGAAATTATCATTTTAAGTTTAAAGGTAATGCATCTGAATATTTCGGTATTTGGATCGTGAATATCTTACTGACAATTGTCACGCTTGGACTTTATGCGCCTTGGGCAAAGGTCCGCCGTTTACGTTATTTTTACGGTAATACTTGGGTGTTTCAGCGTCGTTTTGATTTTACTGGTTTGCCTACAAAAATTTTAGTTGGACGAATCATTGCATTAGTGGTCTATGGTGGTTTCTCTTTTGCTATAAAGTATTCTTGGGAAGCTTTCTTAGCGGGATTTGTCCTGATTTTCTTTGCGGTTCCTTGGCTTATTCGATCTACGATTCGTTTCCGTGCTCGCAACAGTAAATTTAGTAATAGCCGATTCTTTTTTTCAGGGACAAATAAAAGCGCGTATTGGTGTTTTGTCAAATGTCTTGCGGTGGTTGTCTTTACCCTTGGTTTGTTTACACCAGTTGCGATCTGGCTATATAAACGTGAATGTCTGAATCATTTGTATCTGGGGCAGTTGAAATTTAATCTGAATAATACTTGGGGCGATTATATGCGTGCCATGTATGTGCCTTTATTTCTGTTTATGGGCTTTGGTGCATTGCTGGCGGTGATCTTTGCGATATTGTTTGGTAGTTCAGATGGTTTAAATGACGCATCTTATGTCTTCATTATTTTTGGTATGTATTTGATTGGCTACATGTTTATTTGGCCACTCACAGCTGCACGTATTTTTATTACCACATGGAATAACACCACGTTGAGCCGCAGTCAGTTTCATACGGACTGTAATCAATGGCGCTATGCATGGATTGTCTTGAGCAATTGGTTGGCTAAAGTGGTTAGCCTCGGTTTACTGACACCATGGGCAGTTGTACGACTATATAAATATCAGACTGAATCTTTACACTTAATGTTGGTCGATGATCCTGACCAATTACAAAATCAAATGCAGCAAGATCACAATGCGATTGCTGAAGAATTATCCGATATTTTTGACCTAGATATTTCCTTATAACGCAGGTGAATTACATGAAAACATCAGTAGTGAATGCAACCTATTATGATGGGAAAGTGTCAAAACCCTTTGTTGCTCAAATCAGTGCAGATGGGGAGCATGCTGTGATTGTGCGTTATGGTCAAGACCTAGAACTAACACAGCATTACACCTATCAAGATATGACGCTGATCGGTGCTTTGGGTGATATTCAGCCAGTGATTGAGTTAAAGGACGATGCTCGTTTAGAGTTTCATCAACCTTTGCCAGAGTGGTTCAATCTCGACGTAAAGTCACGTTGGCATTCGATTTGGAAATTAGAGCGTTCGCCCTCCTTAATCATTTTTAGTGTGATTTTCGTGGTGGCTTTTGCTTTTCTATTGATTAAATGGGGCATTCCTGCGGCATCACATGTGGTGGCCAATCAACTGCCTGAGACAGCGTTAAAGAGTTGGGGGGATCAGGCGGAAAAATATATTATCGATATGACTGAACCCACAAAATTGCCACAAGCACGTCAAGACAAGTTGAAGCAAGAATATCAACAATTGGTGGCTGAAAATCGTCCTGCGAAGTTGTTATTCCGCGGTGGTGGCAGCATCGGTGCAAATGCATTGGCGATACCCAATAACACCATTATCGTGACAGATGAGTTGGTTAAACTAGCGAAAAATGATTATGAGCTCATAGGTGTGCTGGCACATGAGCAGGGGCATTTAGTCCAACGCCATAGTTTGCAGCAAAGTTTGTCAGGTTTAGGCATCAGTATTATTTTGTTGATGATTACGGGGGATGGCTCTGACATTCTTACCAGTTTACCGGTTGCTGCGGTGGGTGCGAGTTACTCACGAGACTTTGAATCTGAAGCAGATTTATATGCCTTAAAACAACTTTCAAAACATCAAATTCCAACGGCACATTTTGCAAACTTCTTACAACGTATGGAAGATGAAGCTGATGGTGAAACAGCAAAAGAGAAAGGTGCAGAGGATGAAACTGCAAAAGATCAGAGATCTTGGACAGACTTCTTTGAGTCACATCCAGCGACGAAAGCCCGTATTGATGCAGTTAGAAATTATCAATCACATCAGCATTGAGTGAAAGGCTTTGACAATATGGCGACGTAGACTACGGTTCGCGTTGCCATGTTGCACTGAGTTCTTCTTGTCCCATGCGGATCAAATGATCTAATACCACATGTTCCAATTGATCTAGATTTGTACTTGGATCTTGGGCTGAAATCACCACATCTAAAAATGCAGCTTGTGGTAAAAGACTGACCTCTGCAGAGGGCAGTTGAATCTTGAATGCAGTATTTTCTCCAATGAGCTGTTCATTGACTTCAAATTTATGTTTCCAATGATTGACTAAGCGTTTAGCAACACGTGCTGCTTGGGCGGTGGTGATGTGTGTTGAGCTTTTCATAGTTGCAATTTTATTGTTAAGTCGTCAGTCCTTTAACTTAGCAAAGTACATAGATGCCCGTTAAGTCTAAAAATGCAACGCTGTGTTTCTATCCCTGAGATCTTTATCCATATTAATCACTGATGTTACGCAAGCAAGAAATAATTTTGCATTTTTTAAAATGATATTTAAGTCAATTCGACGGAGTCTTACATCTAGGACTTAAATAAAGGGATTAGCCTTCGGCTGGAGGTACTCTTACGAAACGATGTTTCTCATTAGGCAAAATGAGAAGCGAAGCTTCGCAAGGAAACCATCTTGCGGAGCAATGCTCCTCACCGCAAAACTCGCTCTCTAGCGTCTATTTATTTAAAGTATTGCAAAAAAATTTGATGAGAAGTCGTGCTATCTCAAACAATTGCGGATGACGTTACCGCGTATCGTTTTTTATTTGAATCAAATTTCGCTTCTGATATTACTGCGTAACATCAGTTCATCCTAGGTTTTTTTATTATAGAGATATCAATCATCAGTATCGAAAAAACGACTGAGGGCGTGGGCAGCGAATAGGGGGACAATTTGCTATAATGCGTCAATCACTCCCTTTTCAAAGCTAGGTTTTTCATGTCCAAGCCATTCTTAATCGCACCTTCAATTTTGTCAGCAGACTTTGCGCGCTTAGGTGAAGAAGTTGAAAACGTTCTAGAAGCAGGTGCAGATGTTGTTCATTTCGATGTCATGGATAATCATTATGTACCGAACTTAACTTTTGGTGCGGGCGTTTGTAAGGCATTGAAAAAATACGGCATTAAGGCGCCAATTGATGTGCATCTAATGGTTTCACCGGTAGACCGTATGATTGGTGATTTCTTGGAAGCTGGCGCAGATATCATCACTTTCCACCCAGAAGCGACTGACCATATTGACCGCTCTTTACAGTTAATCAAATCTGGTGGTGCGCAAGCGGGCTTGGTATTTAACCCTGCGACACCTCTGCATTATTTAGACTATGTTTTAGATAAAGTTGACCAAGTCTTGTTGATGAGTGTGAACCCTGGTTTTGGCGGTCAAAAGTTCATTCCAATGACTTTGGAAAAGCTGCGTCAAGCACGAAAAATTATTGATGCTTCAGGTCGTGATATTCGCTTAGAAGTGGATGGTGGTGTTACTCCAGCCAATATTCGTGACATTGCTGAAGCCGGTGCAGACATGTTTGTTGCAGGTTCAGCGATTTTTGGTAAGCCTGATTATAAAGCTGTGATTGATGACATGCGTTCAGAGTTGGCAAAAGTGCATGCTCAAGAGGCTTAAGCCTTTGGGTATAAGTTATTTCTTGATTGTGGATAACTATATGGATAACCGTATGGATATCTGTGTAGATAACTATATGGATAACTTGGATAAATTATAAACGATTGTGCATCAATAGTTTAATAATTAGACGTATTAAGTATAAAAAGGACTCAATTGAGTCCTTTTTTTATGGGGTAAAGTGTTTGAAATGCTGTATGTTTATTAATCTGTGGTAAATAATTAATCAGTTTAAAAAATAACTTTTATGTTTTAACAGGACGTTATGCGCTGATTTTTATGACAGCGCAATAAATTTAAAACTGTTGTGAATAACTGCACAATTAATTATGCTGTTAGCAACAATTGAGATAAGCTGCGACTGGCAAAACACATCATCGATCGCACTAGATAGTGCTTTTAGATATTTCTGAATGTATCGTTCATGATGGATAAATCGGTCGAGCTGCATGTCATGTTGATACAAATGTCATGTGATTGCATTTGAATCGTAAATAATATCTTCATGGTGTTTCATGTGGATTTCGGCTGAGCCGATCGCGTGATGTTTCTAAAGATGTGTTAATAGGGATATATTGTCACAGTGCATCATTGGGTTGAATTAGGAAACTAAATTGTTCAATTTTTTGCGTAAGCATCTTGGCTTTGCTTGGCTCATGGCGTTTGTCATGGGGTGGAGCAGTGTGGTCAGTGCACAGCAAAATTTTCAACATCAACAAATGATGACTGCGAATGCCCATCAGGCATCAGTTCATGCAGCACATACTGATCCTTCACATTTAAATATAGCAAATTGCCATCAAAATCAGCGGCAAGCTGTTCCAGAGCATGCAGCACATCATGGCAAGCAGACGACACCTGAAGTCATTTCAATGATGGACTGTCATCAATCTTTAGATTCGCCATCTGCACTGCAAGATGGTCAGGTGCATCATTCAACAACACAAAGTACAGACTGTCAGGACTGTACACTCGCACATTGCCAAATCAGTACCTCTTATGTCGATAGCGCCTTGGTCGCATTGCAGACCTTCCATGTGTATCAGTATGCAGAACCTCCTCGTTTCATTTTTGCTGGACAGCATTTAAAAGGCTTTTGGCAAGAAATTCTAAGACCTCCGCAAGCTTAACCTGAGTATTAAATACGTTTTTTCGTTATTTTATAAAGGTTAAGTCATGTCTAATTTATCTAAATCATGCCTCGTGCTCGGGGTGTGTCTGCTGTCTCCAACGTGGGCGTTTGCAGCCATTAAAGAATATCATCTGAATATTGATGAAAAGACCATCAATTTGACTGGTAAAGCGGTCAAGAAAATCAGCGTCAATGGTCAGTTTCCAGCGCCTTTACTGGAGTTTGAAGAAGGCGATGATGCGGTCATCCATGTACATAATCAGCTCAAAAAACAAAATACCTCGGTGCATTGGCATGGTCTATTACTGCCCGGTTTAATGGATGGTGTACCCGGTTTTAATGGTTTCAATGAAATTCAGCCCGACGGTAGCTTTACTTACAAATTTAAAGTCCGTCAAAGCGGAACCTATTGGTATCACGCGCATTCCAAAGGCCAAGAACAAGACGGATTGTATGGCGCTTTGGTAATTTATCCGAAAGGTAAACAAGCACTTGCCGCACATGAACAGACTCAACGTGATTATGTGGTCATGTTGTCGGATTTTCATGAATCATCTAGCGCTCAGATTATGGCAAATCTGAAAAAGTCTGCCGAATACTATCAAAATCAGCGTGAAACAGTTTCAGATGTATGGACGCAAATTCAACGAACAGGTTTAAAAAACACTTGGCAAGATCGTTCGATGTGGAATCAGATGCGAATGCTGAAAACGGATTTGTCTGATGTCACGGGTTATACGTTTTTAGTGAATGGCAAAACACCACAGCAGAACTGGACGGGGATGTTTAAGCCCAATGAAAAAGTCAGACTTCGTTTTGTAAATGCTGCGGCCATGTCGTTTTTTGATGTGCGCATTCCTCAGCTCAAAATGACGGTGGTCAGTGCAGACGGCCAAGCGGTCAAGCCGGTCAATGTCGATGAATTCCGAATTGGTGCTGCGGAAACCTATGATGTGATCGTAGAGCCTAAATCTGCGCACTATCAGATAGAGGCTGAGTCGATTGATCGGACAGGATTTGCGATAGGCACTTTACATGATGAAACGCAGCCTCAGCACTCAGGCATTCACATGCCAAAAGCTCGGCCACGCGCTTTGCTGACCATGGAAGATATGGGCCATGGTTCAATGTCGGGTATGGACCATAGCAACATGGGACATATGGCTACAGGTTCAACCCAAACTTCAGCAAGCCAACAAGCGAATGCTCATGAGCACAGCGCGCATACTGTCAATCCATCAAATATTCAGCCGAAACAAGTTCATGATCATGCAGCTATGGGACATGACATGGAGCATTCTCCAGTGACTGCACATACTACTATGCAACATCCAGAGATGCATAAACAGAACATGTCTGATTCAGCGCATGCCAATATGGATCATAGCGTGATGGATCATTCATCCATGAAACATGATATGCATACAGCGATGGAACATGCACAGTCTAAAGAGGAGAAGCAGGCAGTTGAAAATTCAGCAACGGTTATGGGTTGGGCCAATGCTTCAACACCTGTTGGTAATAAGGCACTGCAATATAGTGATCTAAAAGCGTTAACGCCACAGCCTGATACACGTGAACCGACGCAAGATTTAGTCATTCATTTGGGTGGAACGATGGAACGCTATATGTGGACCATGAATGGCAAAAAATTTAGCGAAGCTGAACCACTAAAAGTGAAATATGGTGAGCGAATCCGACTGAAATTTGTCAATGACAGCATGATGGCGCATCCGATGCATTTACATGGCATGTTTATGCAATTGGAAAATGGGCAAGTGTCTTCTGAAATGCCAAATAAACATACGGTGATTGTGCCGCCGGGGAAAACAGTGACGGCTCTGTTAACGGCCAATGAATTAGGGGAATGGGCGATTCATTGTCACTTGCTGTATCACATGTCCGCAGGGATGATGAATAAACTTGTGGTCGCAAATGTCGCGGAGAATACGAAAACAGCATCTGTGCCGAAAAAGGAGGTGTCTCATGCGCATCATTAAATCATGCACATATACAGTACTGAGTTTAGGTTTGGCATCGGTCACTCAAATGACCATGGCGCAAGATGCATATCACAGCATGCCGATGTCAGCTCAACATGAGTCGCATTCCTCACATGATTCGTTGTATCAAGTGATGCAAACAAGGATCGAATCGAACAAGATGGAGCATACTGCAGAACATGCAGAACATGCAGAACATGCAGAACATGCAGAACATGCAGAACATGCAGAACATGCAGAACATGCAGAACATGTAGAACATGCAAAAGCATCATCTATTGCGTCACGTGCTGATTCTGCGCAGCATCCCATTGATCATAAGCGTGAACATGGTGGACAGATTTATCAAGCGACTGAGATGGACAATCGATGGCTCAATAATGCCGATGGCCAAGGAAGTTTAAAGACCGAAATTGAGAGTCGAATCGGGACCGATGAAAATAAGCTCTTCATCAAACTACATGCCGATAAAGCAGAATCTCAAGACGCTGATTATGCGGCTCAATTGATGTATAGCCGTATGATCTCCGACTTTTGGGATGCGCAAATTGGTGCGCGTTATCGGGTCGATGAACATCAAGTGACGGACAAAGAACAGTTAGATGTTGTGGTGGGTTTGCATGGTCTGGCACCGTATTTCTTTGAAACCGATGCTTATTTATATCTTGGTGCAGATAAACAGGTCAGTTTTTCTTTAGAAACCGAACGTGATTTGCTGCTGACGCAAAAATTGATTTTAAAACCATATTTGAACCTAGATGTGGTGCTGAGTGATGACTCTGCTTATGCACAAAAAACAGGACTCAGTTCTGTATGGCTAGGGCTAGAAACACGCTATGAAATCAATAAAAAGCTGATGCCCTTTATCGATGTTGCTTACAGCTACGAAAAAGGAAATCAGCATACGGCATGGCAAGCTGAAACTGGAAGTGAAAAACACTGGTGGTATGGCGCAGGCCTTCGTCTGAAGTTCTAATCGGCCAATAGACCAAATAAAGAGGGCATCATCAACTGGTTTTGGTGGTGCCTTTTTTATCTCTGAATCTGTCCTGTGAAAAGATATGCCATGTTTTGGCGCAATTCATCTGCACAAGTTTTTTCCTTAACTGAATAACGCCCTGAATTTGGTCAAAAAATGTAAAGACTGCACTAAAATTCAGCATATTTGCTATACTGAGACAATATTCGGAGGAACGACCTCCCTTACATCTTTGTTCAAAGCCAGTAAGAAAAATCGTCAGGACGACCTGACTCTACTAATATGGAGGAAGGCATCATGGCCTGGGTTGTTCTAGTATTCGCTGGTATTTTTGAAATCGTTTGGGCCTATTCGATGAAGCTCTCAGAAGGCTTTACAAAACTTGGCCCAAGTTTAGTCACTTTATTTTTTATGATCCTGAGCTTTGGTTTATTGGCCTATGCCATGAAAACGTTGCCTCTAGGAACGGCTTATACCATTTGGACAGGAATCGGCGCGATTGGCTCTTTCCTCGTGGGTATTTTTATACTCGGTGAGCCTGCAACTGCCATGCGGATGTTAGCCGCAGTACTGATCATTTCTGGTCTAATCTTGATGAAATTATCTTCAAGTTAATATGTTCTAAAGCACAGCGGTCATTGACCCCTGTGCTTTTTTTATGGGTAAAAATATGGCTTGGGTTTTATTAATTGTAGCGGGATTGCTTGAGGTAGTCTGGGCATATTGTATGAAAGTCTCTGAAGGCTTTAGCAAACTGACGCCAAGTATTTTGACCATTGTTTTCATGATCGCAAGTTTTGCTTTATTGTCTTATGCAATGAAATCCTTACCGCTGGGTACAGCCTATACAGTGTGGACAGGCATTGGTGCAGTGGGTTCATTTATCCTCGGCATCGTTGTATTGGGTGAGCCTGCCAATGCCATGCGTATGCTAGCTGCGGTCCTGATTATTTCAGGACTAGTCTTGATGAAATTATCGTCCTCCTGAATAATGAAGTGCTGCGATTTTGAGCTTGGAGTATCTCATGCAACTTTCTTATCAGTTTTTAAATTCGCCGGTTGGACAATTAAAACTTGTTGCACATGAAACCGCATTGGTGGCTGTTCTTTGGGAAAATGAAAATCCAAATCGTGTGCGATTGGCGGCTTTGGTTGAAGATCTGCAACACCCGATTTTGCTCAAAACCGCACAGCAATTAAATGAATATTTTGCGGGTAAAAGACAGCAATTTGACTTGCCGCTAGACTTTGAAGGTACCGCATTTCAGCAACAAGTTTGGCAAGCTTTATTGACGATTCCTTTTGGAGAAACTCGCAGCTATAAACAAATTGCAGAGCAGATCGGCAATGTCAAAGCCGTACGTGCTGTCGGTGCAGCCAATAGTAAAAATCCAATTTCAATTATTGCACCCTGTCATCGTGTCGTGGGGGCAAATGGAAAATTAGTGGGTTTTGCGGGCGGTCTAGAAAATAAAGATATTCTATTGAAATTAGAAAAAATTTGATTTAGGTAATGTCTCTTGCTGTATTTTACTAAAATGAAACTCGGCTAACTTTAATTCTGTTAACCGAATTTTTAATGTTTCTTGCGAAACATCAAAGAAATTTGCTATTGGAAGACATATTTTTTTGTAATTAATAAGGTTGCAGGGTTGATTATCGATATAAAGTAATGAAAAACCTCTATTTTTAACTTTATGTCTCTCTAATAAATTTAAAAAAATATGTGTCAAAGTTTTTTCAGGCAATAAAAGGCAGCTAGCAAAATAGTTTGCTTGATATTCTATTCGATCTAAATTTAAAGGTAATTCATGCTTAACTTCTAAAGAAATATCTAATTCTTCCAAAATTCTATGAATTTCTAACTCTCCATATGTATTTTTATATTTGTTATATAAATTTTCAGCTAATACCGAAATTTGTTTTTTTGATAGGTAAGGAACATTTTTTTTAACTAATTTATTGTTTTTTAGTGTTTTAAATTTTAAAGGTTCTAATTTTAGGAGATCATAGATAAATTCTTTAGGGTAAAAAGTGAATCTAGTAGGTGATTGAATAAAGATGTTTCCATATTGCCAACTATTATATTTTTCGTTTGTTAAAGCTGATTCGATTACTTGTTGTAAATCTTTGGATCTTTGTTTTTGACGATTTAAAATTATCTCTGGTTCTGAAGTTGTTTGTACTACTCTCCATAGAGTAATTCCTCTATTTTTAGCAAATGTTAATCCGCCTGATTGAAATCCAACGGTAGTTATACATATTGGACTAATTTTTTGATAACGTATTTGATCAACCTTTGAGGCAAATTCTTCAATATCATCTACAGGAACTTTATGATTGTAATTCTTGCATTCAATAACAAATATTAAAAAAGGATCTGATTGGTTTGGTAGAAATATTTCCAAAACAAGATCGAAATAAATGTTTTTCTCTCTATCTTTGGAATAGAAAGGTTTTTGCTTAGTTAAACGGCATTGTGTAACAGGAAAATGAAAGTAACCTTGCTTAATTAAGGAATTAAAATATTCATATGCAAAATGTTCGTACACATGACCTTTATTAGCCATTTTTCTATAATTTCAATAAGTTTGATAAATTGATTATAATTCAACTGAAAAAATTATGATCAATTAAAATTAAAAGAGATATATATGCAAGATTCCCTCCAACATCTTTATGAATCGACTTTAGATCATCCTGAGCAATATCAAGACTTTTATCAGCAACTTTTAGCCAGCCAAGTATATTGTTTGGGTGAGCGTGATGCTGAGCAGCATCTGCATTTTCAATTGATGGAAACGGAGCTGGGCGAGCAAGCCATTCCATTTTTTCTGAGTCTTGCGATGCTTCAACAGGATGTTGGCGCAGAAGCAGAATTTGTCATGATCAGTGCTGAAAAATTATTTGCCATTACCAAAGGTGCAAGCTTGGTGATGAATCCGACTTCGGAATATCCGAAAGAGTTTTTGGCAGATGAGATAGAAGCAATTTTAGAGTTTGCCAAACAACAAAGCCTTTGAACATTGTAGGTGTATTCAAATGCTTTGCGGCTACGCTTAGATATGTGAATCATGATTTTTTATTTTCGTTTTCGCATTGGGCGATATGTTTTAAAACTTACATACCGGCTTTGAGTTTTTCCACGATTTCATCGAGTGGTTTGACACGTTTTACTTCATCCCAAAGGACTTTGGCTTCTGGATAGTGCTTAGACATCATGCCGAGCCATTGTTTATAACGACCGACCATATTCATTTCTTTTTTATACGAGCCATTTAAGAAACGAATTTGTAATCCAAGTAGTTCATGCCATGTAATCAGCGGTTCATCGGTATTACGACGGATACACTGTGTAATGTCAGGAGTGGTCACCGCAGCACGACCAATCATTAGGTCTTCACAGCCAGATTCGAGTTGGCACTGTTTAGCATCGGCATTGTTCCAAATTTCACCGTTGGCAATCACATTGATTTTCAATGCTTTACGAATCGGTTGCAACTGATCCCAAAAGGCAGGCGGGGTATAACCATCGGCTTTGGTTCGCGCATGGACTGTAACCCATGCAGCTCCGGCATCTTCGATGGCATGCGCATTTTCCATAGTGAAGTTACGGTCCATATAGCCCAAACGCATTTTTGCCGATACAGGAATATGACTCGGAACGGCGTCACGCACAGCTTTGACTAGCTCATACACCACTTCAGGTTCATCTAGCAGAACTGAACCGCCACGGTGGCGGTTGACGGTTTTTGCAGGGCAACCAAAGTTCATATCAATCGCAGGGGCACCAAGTTCTACGGCGCGTACAGCATTTGCCGCGAGCATAGTGGGATTGTTACCTAAGAACTGCACATGAACCGGTGTTCCTGCTGCAGTTTTGCCTTCATTGTTTAGTTCAGGACAGTAGCTATGATAAATATGATCGGGCAGGACAGAGTCTGTGACACGGATAAACTCGGTTACACACCAGTCAAAACTCCCCACATGCGTCAACACATCTCGCATAATTGGATCAGTTAAGCCTTCCATCGGCGCAAGAACAAGTTTCACGGTCACACAGCCAAAAATTGAAAAACGGAGTTATACGTGGTTTTGAAAGGGATGTCTAGGTTTTGTGCTTATGGTGACGCGGAATACGAAATGACAAGATTTTATGTAACTATTTGGTGAAATTAGGACCAAAGTCGTAAAGTATTGACTGACATAAAACTTTAACAATAAAATGAGTAAATACATATGGATAGTAATAATAAGAAGATGGCTTTTACTGTTGTTTTTTAATGGAATCAACAACATATACTGTGCTTGAATCTTTTAAGATTTCATGTATGATGGCTGCAACTAGAAAAAAAGTATTGTTTCGTAAATTTTCTTTAAGTATCGCAGTGTTAGTCATAATCCTTCGTTTTTTACAGAAATGAAGTTCAATTCTTTATTATTTTCCAAGTTATAGTCAGTCATCATCCAATGGCTAAATCAACAAATTAATAGGTATTATTATGTCTAATACAGTTACTGGTACAGTTAAATGGTTCAACGAAACTAAAGGTTTCGGTTTTATTGCACAAGACAACGGTCCTGACGTTTTTGCTCACTTCAGCGAAATCACTGGTTCTGGCTTCAAAACTTTGCAAGAAGGCCAAAAAGTTTCTTTCAGCATCGCTCAAGGTCAAAAAGGCCCCAATGCTGTAAACATCGTTGCTCTATAATTTAGACGTAATGAAAAAAAAGCGCTGTATAGCGCTTTTTTTATGCCTGTTGTTTTTATATGAATAATCAAGCTATAAAAAAAGAGAGCTGTAGCTCCCTTCTTAATAAAACTTAAAATCGTTTCATCGTCGACTTAGCGGCCCAAAACCATTTCTAAAATAAACTTAGATCCAATAAAGCCGACTGCCAAAAGACAAAAACCAATAATGGTAAAGCGAATAGCTTTTTGACCACGCCAGCCAAATCGATAGTGTCCAATAAGCAAAGCTCCATAGACGAACCATGAAATAATGCTAAAGGCTGTTTTATGCGCCAAATGCTGTGCAAAGAAGTTATCGATGGTGAAGAAACCAAACCCAAGCGCCACGGTCAGTAGTGCAAATCCTGCAATCAATAAATCAAATAGCAAAGATTCCATGGCTTGGAAGGATGGAAGTAGGCTCACCCATACACGTTTTTTCTGCTTGTTTTTTAGTTCACGGTCTTGTAAACGCAAAATAACCGCTTGAATTGTTGCCATCAGCAGGACGGCATATGCGGAAAGTGACAAAATAATATGGATGTCTAAACCCAGTGAATGTTGTTCTATAAATTGATTTTGTCGACTAAATGCAAAGCCCAAAATCAATCCCATCGCTGCCACAGGAATGCCCAATAGGTTCATCGCAAGCACAGGACGATAGGTACTAAATAATACACTGAGTAATAGCATGAGACCTGAAGTAAAAGACATCAGGTTGAACACGTCATAGTTGACACCCATAGGTGTCAACATGTCGTTATATAAAACACCTGCATGCAATAACATGCCTAAACCAAGTACAACACCAATAAACCAATGGTTCGGCGCACGTTTAGACATTAAATGGCTGAATAAATACCAAAAAGACGTGGTATAAGCGATTAATGCTAGGATCGTGTAAACCAAGGGGAGACTGATCATGTCAAACCTTTTTCAGGATGTTGAATATTCATTTATATAAATTCTGCAAGAACTAAAGTATCCTATAGCATTCTATGCATAAATTTTCTATTTTAAGAAACAATTTTTTGCTCATGGCTATTTTAAGCGGATTTTGCAATGTTTGATACCTTAACAGAACGACTCACGCAGAGTTTAAGAAATGTTACTGGCTCAGGGCAGCTAACCGAAGACAATATTAAAGATACGTTACGCGAAGTACGTATGGCACTTCTTGAAGCCGATGTTGCGTTACCTGTAACTCGTGAATTCATCGCGAAAGTTAAGGAAGAAGCATTGGGCCAAGAAGTGATGACTCAGTTATCACCGGGGCAGGCTTTCGTCAAAATCGTTCATGACGAATTGACCAAAATGATGGGTGAGGCGAATGAAAGCCTAGACCTAGCGGCAAAACCACCAGTTGTTGTGCTTCTTGCAGGTTTGCAAGGTGCGGGTAAAACTACTACTGCGGCAAAACTTGCACGTTTCTTACAAGAACGTCAAAAGAAAAAAGTAGCAATGGTGTCTGCCGACGTTTATCGTCCAGCAGCGATTAAACAGCTACAAACAGTTGCAGGTGAAGTTGGCGCGATTTTCTTTGAATCTAGCGCAGACGAAAAACCGATTACCATCGCAAATCGTGCGATTGAGCAAGCAAAAATTCAATTTGCTGATGTCTTGATTGTCGATACAGCAGGTCGTTTACATGTAGACGACGAAATGATGGATGAAATTAAAGAGCTACATGCAGCAATTAAGCCAACTGAAACATTGTTCGTGGTTGATGCCATGACCGGTCAGGATGCGGCGAATACTGCAAAAGCCTTTAACGATGCTTTGCCTTTAACCGGTGTGATCCTGACAAAAACAGATGGCGATGCACGTGGTGGTGCGGCACTTTCTGTTCGTGCCATTACTGGCAAGCCAATTAAATTCTTGGGTATGGGTGAAAAACTCGATGCCCTAGAGCCATTCCATCCTGAACGTATCGCACAGCGTATTTTGGGTATGGGTGATGTACTTTCTTTGGTCGAAGAAGTTGAACGTAAAATCGACAAAGAAAAAGCCGAAAAAATGGCGAAAAAACTGCAAAAAGGCGGTAGCTTCAACTTTGAAGATATGCTTATGCAGTTTGAACAAATGAACAAAATGGGCGGCATGATGGGCTTCTTGGATAAACTTCCAGGCATGAGCAACTCAGGGATTCAAGATGCAATTGCACAAGCAAATCCTGAAAAGCAAGTGAAGAAAATGGAAGCGATTATTCAATCGATGACCATTAAAGAACGTCGTAACCCAGACTTGATGAATCCAAGCCGTAAAAAACGTATTGCAGCAGGCTGTGGTATGGATGTTGCGGAAGTGAACAAACTCATCAAACAACATGCGCAAATGGCGAAAATGATGAAGAAATTTGCCAACCCAACGGGTATGGCAAAAATGATGAAATCATTAGGTAACATGCAAAAGCAATTTGGCGGCGGTGGCATGGGTCCATTGTTCGGCAGTAAAGATCCGAAGTAATTTGGACTTAAAAAAGGCGCATTCAGCGCCTTTTTTTATGGCTAAAACTTGATAAGACCGCATTCAAAAAATTGCTACGAGAATTATAAGTAAGCACTGGATGAAGGAATTTCTATACGAACTGATAAATACCAATTGAGCTAAATCGTTACAAAAACATGCCAAATTGAGATTGAGACCGTGTTGATGACAGGCCTAAAACAGAGGTGAAAGTTTGCCTAACTGCAAATTGAAAGCTTTACCCAAAATAAGCATCAAATAATGAATACACCTCATACGCCAGAGAGCCATAACATCTATCTGATTCATGCTCATCAGGCTTCCCTTAATGAGTATTAGTTTCCTTATTGAGACAAAAGCAGCAAGGGGTAGGACATTATTCTTGGCGCATTGATATGGCAAATGCAGTACAACCAGATTTTGACCATTGTTAGAAGTTTATTTCCCTGCAAATACCTAAGCTCGATGAAAATAAAATTATTATTGTGCACAGTTTGGGTTGTCTGACAGCGCTGTATTGTTTGACAGCGCATTTCAGCCAGCGGTAAGGCAAGATTTAAGCGGGCATTTTTATTTCTGGATTTGTATATTCCTTTAATTTTTTTTTGAATTAGGCAGCTTTATTTTAAAATGCAAATTGAACCGTCATATGCTGCATCAGCATTTGCCATTGGCCGTGCGCATGCTGTCCAGTAATGATCCTTTTGTTCCGCCACCGTTCACGCTGAAGTTATCAATAGTGATCCAAAGGTAGAACACTGAAGGGAAAATACAGGACTTTTACGGCTTCATAATGTTTCCAGAATTATTGGATATTTTGAATCAGCTCATGAAAGTGTTCTAGCAAATAGTCAAGTTTTGCAAAAAAATCACAATTGTTTACCCTCAATCTCTAATTTTTATTTCAGACTGAATTCAAAAAGAGGAATGGAGCATGAAATGGCGCAAGTAATTGTGGTGCATGGCTATACCGCGAGCCCTGAAGAGAATTGGTTTCCGTGGATCGCGCAAAAGGCAAAAAAAGCGGGCGTCAGCCTTAAGGTGCTTCGGCTTGATCCATCCGAAACACCCGTCTTAAATGTGTGGATGAAGCAAATGGATGCGCAGATTGACGCATTAAATGAAAACTCTATATTAATTGCCCATAGTTTGGGATGTATCGCTGCACTGCATTATCTGTCGCAAAAACTGCAGCATCAGAACATAAAAGCTCTTGTGCTTGCGGCCGGTTTTAATGGCCGCTTGGGACGTCTAGAGCAGGTGAATCCTTTTATTGATGCGGCTAAAATAGATTTTGACTTGCTAAAACAGCAGGTTGAGCATCGGGTAGTGATCTATTCAAAAGGCGATGAGCGAGTGCAACCCGAATTCAGCTTGGCTCAGGCAAAAAGCCTAGATGCACAGGTGATTGAAGCGCGTCATCAGGGGCATTTTATTGACTCTGAAGGCTGTACCGAATTGCCCGAAGTCTGGAATGCTGTGGTGCCGTATTTGATCCGCGCTTAATTTACGGTTGTTGGCCAATATAGCTTTGCAGGCCTTTTAAAAGCAGATCATTATGGACTTCAGGCGTAAAGCGCTGCAGGTATTTGGCAAATAGCGCAGCATCGCCACCAGTTAAAATTAAGCGACTGGGATATTTATCAAGCACCTTTTCAATGGTGCTGACCAAACTGAGCAATATGCCATGATGAACAGCGTCAATGGTATTTTTACCAGGAGACAGCTCGTCAAAGATGGCATCTGGAATTTTAATGCCTTTGGTGTTTTGGATGAGCGAATCACGTTGCAAATATAAATTTGGCAAAATATAGCCACCTAAATGTTGTAATCCATCCGTTAAGTCAATAGTGAGTGCTGTTCCACAGCTAATCACACAGTATTTTTGTGTAGGGTCTTTGACCACTGCCAGCATTTGCAGCCAACGGTCGATCCCGAATTTACTGGTGTCTTCATAAGCACAGCGTAAGCCCGCATATTCGGCATGAACTTTGGCAATAGTGACAGGAACGGCCAAAAATTTAAGAATTTTTTGAATCCGATCATTATTTTTCTTGTCGAGTACCGAGGAAATCCCCACCTGATCTAAGTCCAAACTTTTAAAGTGCTGGATTAAACCGAGTAGGAGTTCGGCAGGCGATTGTAAATGCAGTTCCGCAGCATGTTCTATGATTTGATCGTGTTCAGTAATCCAGTATTTCAGCCGAGTATTACCGACATCGAGCCATAATTTTTTCATCAGTAGGCCTTTGCAATCCTGTTTTATGATTGATCTGCTAAACGTAAGCGACCTTGGAAATGATTTTCTAAGCGCTGCGAAGTTTGGATGTTGATCGAACCATCATTTTCAATACCGAGAAAGAGACCTTGGCTTTTGCCTTGTAGGTGTTCAAGCTCAACAGGCTGTTGCATAAATGCAGCATAATGGTTGAATCTTGCAGCGAGGTTATAGCAGTTATGATCGAACCATTCACCTGCAAGTTGAATCGCTGCATAGAGTTCAGCGATTAACTGTAAACGGTTTGGCGAGGGAAGTCCGAGTTCAGATAACGAGGTTGCGCGCTGCTCAATTCCTGTGGATGGAATCGGAAATAAGTTCATCCCAACGCCGACGATCGCTTGATGTGGCGAAATCGGTTCAATCAAAATCCCGCCCCATTTACCTTGTGGGCTATACAGGTCATTGGGCCATTTCACTTGTAATGCGAGATTTTGCAAACTTGGCATTTGCAAGATATTTAAGGCAATTTCGAGTGCAAGCCGTCCATCTATTGCTGTCTGTAAATTCAGCAATGTGCTTAAATAGATATTACCAACGGGTGAGACCCATTGATGATCGCGTTGCCCACGGCCTTGAGTTTGCTCTTCACTGCATACCAAAACATGTTGAATGCCTTTTTTGGCAATCTCACGGACATCGTCATTGGTCGAAGTTGTTATGGGCTTCAGTAATAAAACTTCAGGCGGTTGAGGTACTGTGCTCAGCAATTGCTGTAAGTGTCTGGTCTCTAAATCCATTTGAATCTGAGAGTTGTGGAATAATATTGATGGAGTTAATCATATATTTACTGATTGGTGCAATCGCTGGTTTTGCTGCGGGGCTATTTGGTGTTGGCGGTGGCCTGATTATTGTGCCGATTTTATTCATCGTTTTTACCCAACTTCAGTATGACCCCAGTGTGATTATGCACATGGCGGTGGGCACCTCTTTGGCCACGATTATTGTGACTTCACTCAGCTCGGTTTCGGCGCATCATAAAAAAGGTGCTGTGCTGTGGAATGTCTTTCGGAATTTGGCACCGGGTTTGGTGATTGGTTCATTTCTCGGTGCAGGCATTGCAGATTATTTATCAGGACAGGGTTTGCAACTGTTAATTGGCTTTTTTGCGGTCTGGGTGGCCTTTAAAATGTTTCGCGGTGCAGCGACACCAGTCGATCCGAATAAACATTTACCCTCACAAACCATGCAAATGGCAGCAGGCGGTGGTATTGGGATTGCTTCTGCGATCTTCGGTATTGGTGGTGGTAGCTTAACCGTCCCGTATTTGAATAAAAATGGCGTCATTATGCAAAAAGCGGTCGCGACATCTGCTGCATGTGGTTTACCGATTGCGATTGCTGGGGCCCTTGGCTTTATGTGGTTTGGTCATCATGCCGATATCGAGGTTCCCAATACCATTGGTTATATCCATATTTATGCATTTATCGGGATTAGTGTCATGAGCTTCATTACTGCGAAATTGGGTGCGAAAGTGGCTCATATGTTGTCGCCATTTATGCTAAAGCGTTGTTTTGCATGTTTATTAACAACAGTCGGCTGCTATTTTATTTACCAAGGTATGCAAGCCTTTGGCGCATGATTGTCCGTTTTGACTGAAAAAATTGGCTTTGTTGACACAAGATTGTCAGACAATGTCATGTTCAATTAGGTTGCTTATCGTTTCTAATGCAAATAGATTGAGTGTAAATCTGAACATTGCATCTTATAAAAAAAAGATAGGAACAGTATGCAACAACAAGAAGCGGACAGTTTGTCAGAACAAATTGCCAAACACATCGGTGAACAAATCATTCGCGGTGAGTTGGTCGAAGGCGAGCGTATTCAGGAACTCAGAATTGCGGCCGAATTGGATGTGAGCCGTGGCTCTGTTCGTGAAGCTTTATTGATTTTAGAACGGACCCAGCTCATTGAAATCTACCCGCGACGTGGCGCCTTAGTCTCTGAAATGTCGGCTTTACAAGTGCGCTCATTATTTGATATTGCAGCATTATTGTTGGGTCAAATTGTGCATCGTATGGCGGAAACGTGGCGCAGCCATGAAGCTGAGCGTATTCAGTTATTACTTGAACAATTAGATGTAGAAACTCGCCAAGGCAATACCGAAAAGTTTTATGATCTGATTTTTCAGGGCATGGCTCGTCAGCATGAAATGGTGGGAAATACCTACCTGATGCGTTATTACCAAGAATTGTTGCCATCACTCAGACGCAGTTATTTTCTGACACTGAATATTTCACGACGTGAACTGCAAGAATCTTTTGATTTGTTTAAATTAGTGACTGATGCAGTTTTAATCAGAAAATCACATCAAGCCACTTTATTTATGGAAGATTTTTGTCGACACTTACGCAACCTTGTGTTGGAATCACTAACACGGATGAAACAAATCGAATTAGCGTGGGCGAGACGTTCACGCCGCTGATCAGGACATTATGCGTTTAAGCAGTTTAAAACTTTCCGGCTTCAAATCTTTTGCCGATAGCACAACTCTAAAATTTGAAGGCAACCGTAGTGCGGTTGTTGGACCGAACGGCTGTGGTAAATCCAATGTGATTGATGCCATTCGTTGGGTTATGGGGGAGTCCAGTGCCCGTCAATTGCGTGGTGGCACCATGCAAGATGTTATTTTTACCGGAACGGCAAAGCGTAAACCAGTCGGGATGGCGAGTGTTGAGCTGCGTTTTGATAATACCTATGGCAAGTTAGGTGGCGCTTATAATGCCTATACTGAGCTTGCAGTTCGTCGTCAGGTCAATCGTGATGGTAAATCCGAATATTTCCTCAATGGCACCAAATGCCGCCGTCGTGATATTACCGATATTTTCTTAGGTACCGGTTTAGGTCCACGTTCGTATGCGATTATTGAACAGGGCATGATCAACCGTTTGGTCGATGCCAAACCTGAAGAAATGCGCGTGTATATTGAAGAAGCCGCTGGGGTTTCTCGCTATCAAGCCCGTCGTCGTGAAACTTTACAGCATCTGGAACACACCACTCAAAATTTAGAACGCCTCGAAGACATTGCATCAGAACTGAAGTCTCAGTTGAAAACCTTAAAACGTCAGTCTGAAACGGCGGTGCAATACAAAGAATTAGAAACCCAAATTCGCACGATTAAAATTGAAGTGCTGTCTTTCCAATGTGAACAAAGTATGCGTTTACAGCAAGAATACACGCTTCAGATGAATGAGCTTGGGGAAACTTTCAAACTGGTGCGTTCTGAGCTGAACACCTTAGAACATGACTTATCTTCCACCAGTGCTTTATTTCAACGGCTTATTCAACAGTCCACCCCCTTACAAAGTGAATGGCAACAGGCGGAAAAGAAACTGTCTGAGTTGAAAATGACGCTGGAGCAAAAGCAGGGTTTATTTGCACAAAATTCGGCAAGTTTGGTGGAGCTTGAAAAGCAAAAAGCTCAAACCAAAGAACGTTTACAGTTATTGGAGTTACAACTGGAAACGCTGCAAGAACAGCAAGATGGATTTGTTGAGCAATTACAGCGCCAAGAAAGCAGTAGTCAGGAACAGGCCCAGCAGTTAGCCGATTTGAAAGCTCAGCATCAACAAGCGGTTCAACAATTTGAACAATGCCGTGGGCAAGTCGAAAAGCAGCAACAGCAAAAGCTACAGATGTTGGCGCAGAGTGAACAATTGACCAAAAATATTGGTCGTATTGAGCAACAACGTGAGACTCTGCAACAGCAACGAGGTCAAATTCAGCATCAGGCGCAGCAAGATGAGTTGGAGCAGTATCAGCAAAATAAGCAACAGCTCGAACAACAAATTGTGCAACAAGAGCAGGTGATTGCCGAAACGCAGACACAGCTTGCAGCTGCACAAGAACAGCAGGCACAGCATAAAAATATGGTGCTGCAGCTAAAGTCAGAAATACAGGTGTTGTTGTCAGAGCAAAAAAACCTAAATCAATTGATGATTAAAGCCAGTCCAAAGCAGCAAAGCCAGCGTCAACATTTAATGCAGCAGTTGCAGTTGAGCACACAAGGTAAACAGCATGCACAACTGGTCGAAAAATTTTTGTCTAGATGGCTGAGTGCCCAAGTCTTGGGACACAGTGATAATTTTCAAGACAGTATTGCACGTCAGGTCAAAGGCAATCACCACACCGCAGTACAAATCGTTGGATTAGACGCTTTGGCGACGTGGATTGAAGCCCCTCAACTTTCGATCTGGCAGCAGGTCGCGATTGCTGAAACATTGACAGTGGCATTGAGCCATCAGGCTAAACTGGCCGCAGGTCAGTCAATACTCACGCTCGATGGTTATCATGTCGGTGCAGATTGGGTGATTGGTCTAGATTATGATGAGGACAGCCAAGCAGGGCAAGGTGCATTGAGCCACCGTATTCGCTTAGATGAATTGACTGAATTACTTGCAGAGCAGCAGCCAAAGCTAACGCAACTAGAAGGCCAATTGCCTGAGTTGCAAAATGCCGTACAAGCTTTACAGCAAAATCTGCAACAGCAACATAGCCAATTAAAAAATTGGCAAAAAGACATTCAAAATGCTGATGTTGCCATTGCGAAGGTACAAAGTTCCAATCAGGCTTTTGCATTACAAAAGCAGCAGTTAGAAGATCAATTACAGCAACTTGAAGCACAGCTTGAAGAAGATGCCATGCAAAAAGACGATTTGGAAATTGATTTGCATGCGCTGACGATGAAGCTTGAGCAAGCTTTGCCCAATTATAAGACCTTGCAATTCCAAGTTGAGGAATTGAGTCTAGCGCTGGAAAGTGCTCAGCAAGTGGCATTACACAGTCAGCAAGAATTGGAAATCGTGCGTCGTCAGTCTGTACAGACGAAACAACAGATTGAATTATTAGAAAAAGACACGGTCTTTTTGAAAGCGCAAACTCAGCAAATTATTGGACAGATGGAACAGGCGAAGAAATTTGTCGATCCAGTACAGTTAGAATTGCCTGCGCTTGAGTCACAGTATTCAGAGCAGGCCCAAGTCACTGAACGCTTACAAAAAACCTGGAATGACTGGCAGCTTGAACTGAATAATGTTCAGAGCAAACAACAGACATTGACGGAACAACGCCATTCACATCAACAGCAAGATGAAAAATTGCGTACGCAATTGGAAGAAAAGCGTCTAGCTTGGCAATCCGCGCAGTCTGATTTGCAGCATTATTCTGAACAGCTGAAAGAAATGAACAGCGAAATGCTGACGGGCTTAAGCATTGATGTGGTATCTCATCAGCAAAAACTCGAAAAAGCACAGCAGCAGTTTGATAAATTGGGCGCAGTCAACTTGGCTGCGGCAGAAGAATATACTGAAGTTTCGAAACGCTTCGATGATTTAAGCCACCAAATCGATGACTTGCAAAAGACTGTTGAGCAACTGCAAGCTGCGATGAAAAGCATTGATCAGGAAACGCGAAAGTTGTTTATGACCACCTTTGATAAGGTCAATGCAGAACTTCAAGAGTTGTTTCCGAAAGTATTTAATGGTGGTGAAGCAAGTTTAAGCCTTGAAGATGGTTGGCAATCGGGTGTAAAACTGATGGCACGACCACCGGGTAAACGAAATAGCTCTTTGGCATTATTGTCGGGTGGTGAAAAGGCACTGACCGCATTGGCTTTGGTTTTTGCGATTTTCCGCCTAAATCCTGCACCATTTTGCGTTTTAGACGAAGTCGATGCACCTTTAGACGATGCAAATGTAGGAAGATTTTGTAATCTTGTAAAAGAGCTTTCAGAACAAGTGCAATTTATCTACATTACACACAATAAACTGGCTATGACAATGGCAACTGACTTACTTGGTGTGACCATGCCAGAACCAGGAACTTCAAAATTAGTGACTGTGAATATAGAGCAAGCCAAAGAATACGGTTTAGCTGCGGAGGCATAACATGGAAATCACCACTATAGTTGGGATTGTAATCGCTGTAATTATCATGGTTGTGGGCATTCGAATGATGTTTCGTAAACCTGCAGATGCAGCGCCATCACTTGACACCGAATTACATATTGATCCTGATAGTCAGCAACCTGTTATTCCGCGCCATGTACGCAATCAGTTAAATACATCTGAAACCATGCAACGTGTTGAGCCGACTTTGGCTGAGGAAAAAGTCACAGCGGTTGAAGCGACTGAAACTGTTCAAGCGAATGTAACGCAAGAAGCAACGGCAGCTGAGCAGAGCGCTGAGACGACGGCAAAGACTGAGACGACTACGACGGATCCTATTTCAGTTGAAAACGCTCAAACTGCGACAGAAGACAGTACCTTGTCTACAGAAGCAACTGACTCTACAACGGTTGCATCTGTAGCCGCCGATGCCAATCATGCAGCGACTGCTGCGACACACGTTCAGGCTGAAGCTGTTCCTGCTGAAAAAGCGCCAGAATTTAGTGTAAATAGCGCAATTGAAAAAGCTGAAATCAGCGATTTTGATGAAGAAAGCAGTATTTTGGATGCTCATTTACATGAACAAAAAATTGTTGATGAAGAAAGTGCTTTAGCAACTGCGGAAACTTATATCGCCTTAAATGTGTTCCCGGATAGCCGTGCCTTGTCAGGTGAAAAAGCATTAAAAGTGTTGCTGAAGTACGGTCTGCGTTTTGGCGAAATGGCCTGTTTCCATCGCTATGATGAAGAAGGTACAAAGTTATTATTCTCTGTATTGCAAATGAATAATGATGGCGCTGCGCAAGGTTTTGATCTTGAAACTTTATCGACTGAAGAAGTAAAAGGTTTGGCTTTCTTCTTGGCGCTGCCACACAGCGATGTACAAAATGCCTTTGATACCATGGATAGCATTTCACGTCTAATTGCCCGTGAAATTGACGGTACTGTGTATGATCAAAATAACCAAGAATTTACACCGCAGATGCGTGAACATTGGCGTCATCAAGCGATTGATTATCGTCAAGGTCAAGCCATCGAAGTCTAAGTGTCTTTGATTGAAACTCACCGAGTGGGTTTCTATAATAGCAACAGATAATGAAATTTGAGGGCGGAGCATGAACCGCCCTTTTTTATGGTGAATGTATGACACAACAATCCACTGTCGTTGCACAGATGCGACAACTGATTCAACTCTTGGCGAAGCATAACCATGCCTACTATGTCATGGACACGCCAGAAATTGAGGACAGTGAATATGATCAACTTTTTCACCAATTAAAAGCTTTAGAAGAGCAATACCCTGATTTAGTACAACCTGATACACCAACTACAAAAGTGGGTGGAAAGGCCTTATCTAAGTTTGAATCTGTAACCCATGCAGTGCCTATGTTGTCATTAGGTAATGTGTTTAATGCAGAAGATTTATTTGCCTTTGCGCGTCGTGCGGAAGAGCGCTTACCGAATCAAAAAATTGAATATGATGTCGAATTAAAATTTGATGGACTGGCCATTTCTCTCTGGTATGAAAATGGCATTTTAGTCCGTGGTGTGACACGGGGTGATGGTGAAACTGGGGAAGACATTACCCAAAATGTAAAAACCATTCGTAATTTACCTAAAGTACTGACTTCTACACAGACTGAAATTCCAAGTCTGCTTGAAGTCCGTGGTGAAGTCCTGATGCCAAAGTCAGGCTTTGAAAAGCTTAATGCTGAAAATGAAGCCAAAGGTGAAAAAACCTTTGCCAATCCACGAAATGCAGCAGCAGGAAGCTTACGTCAACTCGATCCTGCAATTGCGGCTTCGCGTCCTTTGGCTTTTTATGCCTATGGCATTGCACAGTGTGAACCACATCATGGGCAAACCACCATGTCTGCAAGTCTTGAGTGGCTGACACAGTTTGGTTTTGCTGTCGGTGAACGTCACTTTATATGTGACAGCATTCAGGACGTACAAGCTGCATATGAGCAAATGATCATTGATCGTCCAAGCCTGAGCGTTGAAATTGATGGCATGGTGATTAAGGTAAACAGCCTGAAGCAACAGCAAACACTGGGCTTTTTAAGTCGTGAACCGCGCTGGGCAACGGCATATAAATTCCCTGCAGTTGCAGCGCTCACGACGGTTGAAAATATTGATTGGCAAGTGGGGCGTACAGGGACTTTAACTCCAGTCGCACGTTTAAATCCTGTTGCAGTCGGTGGCGTAACGGTTTCCAATGTCACTCTACATAATATTGGTGAAATTCACCGTTTAGATGTCCGTGTGGGTGATACAGTCAGTGTCTACCGTAGTGGCGATGTGATTCCAAAAGTGGAAAAAGTATGGCCTGAATTCCGTCCTGTAGATACGGTAGAAGTTCAGTTACCTGCATATTGCCCAGTCTGCTCATCTCCAGTGGTGATGCCCGAAGGTGAAGCCTTGGCACGTTGTTCAGGTGGTTTGTACTGTGCTGCACAGCGTATTGAGGCGATTCGTCACTTTGTATCGCGTAAAGCTATGGATATTGAGGGCTTAGGCGACCGTTGGGCGGAATCACTTTTACATTTGGATCTGCTCAAAGATGTTGCTGATATTTATAGCTTGCATGCGCATCGTGAAAAATTACTGACTATTGAAAAAATGGGCGAGAAGTCGGTTCAAAACCTCATCGATTCTATTGAAAATAGTAAGAAAACGACACTAGGCGCATTTATTTATGCACTTGGCATTCGAGGCGTGGGTGAAACCACGGCACGCATGCTCGCCAATACCTTCCAAACCTTTGATGCGATTCGTCATGCAGATCTAGAATCCTTGAAAAAAACGCCAGACGTTGGTGATATTACCGCTGAATGGATTGTCGATTTTTTCCAAGCGCCGCATAACCTCGAAGTGGTTGATCGTTTGTTGGCAGCTGGGATTCATTGGGATGCACCTGTTGCACCAAGTCGTCAGCCGCTGAATGGCGAGAGTTGGGTGATTACTGGGACATTGAGTACCATGGGGCGTGATGAAGCGACGCAAATGCTTCAAGCCTTAGGCGCACGTGTCAGTGGTAGTGTTTCGGGTAAAACCAAATGTGTAGTTGCAGGTGAAAAGGCAGGTTCTAAATTAGAAAAGGCTGAAAAGTTGGGTGTACCTGTGATGAGTGAAGAGGAGTTTATTTCCTTTGTACAACAGCATAATGCTTCTTAAGTATTGAAAATCAAACCTGAAAAGGTGGTTAATTTTGAACAAATGCCTGATGCATTGCATTGGGCGTTTTTATTTTGCTGCTTAACATGATTGCGTCAGCCTATCAGTTGGTGACTTTAGATCTGACAGCATTCTTTAAAGTTATTGAATAAGTATTTTGTTAAAGCGTGAATGTATTGAGATACGATTTTAGCTATAAAAAAGCAGCCCTTAGGCTGCTTATTTTTATTCAGTGATCACATTATTCTTGATCAACTTTCATTGGTTTTACATCCATTTCTTGATATGAAACCAACGTAGTTTTGTGTTTCCACTTATACCCAAACCAAATGGCAAGGAATAAGAAAATACCAATATAGGTAGAAACAACGGCCAACCATTCACCATCTAAAACGGCTTGATAGTTCTGACCAAGGACTACGATGGCACACAAAATAAAGGCAAACCACGGTGCAAATGGGAAGAATTTTGCACGGTAAGCAAGATCTTCTAATTTATTGCCTTGAGCCAAGTAGCCTTTACGGAAGCGATAATGTGAAACTGCAATACCGAGCCACACAATAAAGCCACACATACCAGACATGTTCAGTAACCAATTAAAGACCGCTTGTTCACCGATAAAGGTGGTTAAGAAGCACAGTGCTGCAATCGCTGTTGTTGCATAAAGTGCATTCATTGGTACGCCACGTGCATCTAAGCGACCAAAGACTTTCGGCGCACTGCCTTTACGTGCCATATCAAAGAGCATACGAGTAGAGGAGTACATACCAGAGTTACCCGCTGATAAAATCGCAGTCAAGATCACCGCATTCATCACCGATGCAGCAAAAGCAAAACCTGCTTTTTCATACAGTAAGGTAAATGGTGAAAGTGCAATATTTTCAGTAGATGCTGCTTGTAATAAACGTGGGTCATCATAGGCAATGAGAGTGCCGATAATGAAGATACACACGATATAAAACAACAAGATACGCCAGAAAATTTGCTTGATGGCAATAGGAATGGTCTTTTCAGGATCTTTCGATTCACCTGCAGCCACACCAACCATTTCAGTCCCTTGGAAAGAGAAACCGGCAATCATGGCCACACCAATCAAGGCAGATAAACCGCCGACAAATGGGGCTTCACCCTTGGTCCAGTTGGCAAATGTTTCTACGCCCGGTGTCAGCATGATTTTGCCAATCATAAACAGGCCGATAATGATAAAGGCAACAATTGCGAGCACTTTAACAAGCGAGAAGAAGAATTCGGATTCACCGAAGCCTTTTACGGTCAGTGCATTAATGGCAAAGACGATTGCGAGGAAAATCGCACTCCAGTAAAAGCCCGGAATATCTGGAAACCAGAATTTCATAATGAATTGGACAGCAACCAATTCAAATGCCACGGTAATCGCCCAGTTATACCAATAGTTCCAACCCAAAGCGAAGCCGAAACCACCCTCGACATATTTGGTGCCGTAGGTAAAGAATGCACCCGAAGTTGGATTATGTGTTGCAAGCTCACCTAGACTGGTCATCAAGAAGTAAATCATGATACCAATTAAGCAGTATGCAAGCAGGGCGCCACCCGGGCCTGCATTGGCAATGGTTGCACCTGAGGCAAGGAATAAACCTGTACCAATTGATCCACCAATTGCAATCATGTTGAGATGGCGAGCACCCAACTTACGCTGAAGCTGAGCTGGTTTTTGAGTTTCGCTCATCATTGTTCCTTAAGATTTTTTTGCGTGCTCGCAAACAAGACTTTAAATCCTTGTTGGTCGGCTTTGATTGTACATTGACCGTAATGTTGCTCAATTAAAGTCGGATAATTGAGGAATCGGTTGGCAACAATCCAAAGCTCACCCCCAGACTTCAAATGTCTGCGCGAAGTTTTGCATAGATTTTCACTGGCATTGTAGTCGGTTTGAATCCCTTGATGGAAGGGTGGATTGCTGACTATGGCATGTAAAAATAGTGGTGCATCCTCGATTCCTGTGACCGCTTTAATCTCAAGTTGTTCAGGTTCAAGCAAATTTTGTTCAAATGTCATTTGTGTAGACGCTAGTGCAAAGGCATCTACATCCATGGCAAAAATACGATTTTTAGGATTCAGTTTGGCTAAATAAGCACTGATGACACCCGCACCACAGCCAAAATCAGCAATTTTGCCCGAAGTGACTTGTGATAAATAAGGCAATAAAGTAGCCGTACCCACATCTAAACGGTTCTGGCTAAATACGCCAGGCAGTGCGCAAATCGTAAGCTCACCATTTGGGGTTTCAACTGGATATTTTTGCACCCAATCTTGCAGTGGCTTCAGTGTGACAGTTTTTTCCAATAGGGCTTGCCACATTTGGCAGTGACGCGCGCTATCAATTTTTAGGGTTTTACCAAAGGGCTGTAATTGTTTTGCAGCGCGTTCAACACCGCCTTTTTTCTCACCCACGAGGAAAATAGACGCACCTTGAGCAAGATGACTTGCGACATTGTGTAATAAATAATTTAGCAGTTCTTTTGATTTTGGAACAAAAATAACCGCTTGATCAAACTGACCTTCAGGAAAATCGACACCAAAATGGACGTTTGACTGTTGATTTTGAAAGTACTGAAAATCATTAAAATTCCAGCACCAAATTGATGGCTTAATATTGTCATTCAATTGACTGAGTAAGTCATCTGTCGGTGCATTTACGAAAAGCACGCGATCTTGTAATAAATCGATCTGTCGTATAACGACTTCACTTGTGAGATCCATAGATTTCTCCATCATAAAAAACACTGCCTAGGGCGGAACCTAGGCAGTGTTCTTTGACAAATGAACTTACTTCTTCACTTCAGGAAGAACAATATTCAAAATAAGGGCAGCGATACCACCAGTGGCAACGCCTGAACTGAAGATATTACGGAACAATTCAGGAAGATGTTCAAGGATTTGTGGTACTTGTGCAACACCTAGACCCAATGCCAATGAAATCGCAATGATTAATAGTGCGCGGCGGTCTAAATGAATGCCTGACAAGATATTAATACCCGAGGCAGCAACAGCACCAAACATGACCATTACAGCACCACCAAGCACGGCTTGTGGAACTGCCTGAATGACACCTGCTACAGCAGGAAGTAAGCCTAAAATAACCAATAGGGCAGCAATCCAAATGCCTACATAGCGGCTTGCAACACCTGTTAACTGAATGACACCGTTGTTTTGCGCGAAAACAGAACTTGGGAACGTGTTAAAGATACCGGCAAGGAATGAGTTTGCACCATTCACCAATACACCACCTTTAATACGCTTCATCCATTCAGGGCCATCTACAGCTTGATTTGAAAGCTTAGAAGTCGCGGTAATATCGCCAATCGCTTCCAAAGATGTCACAAGGTAGATAAATGCCATTGGAATAAACAAGCTCCAAGAGAAGCTTAAGCCAAAGTGCATCGGTGTTGGAATTTGAACCAGTGGCGCATCTTTTAAGCCATCAAAGTTTAAATGACCCATAAAGCCTGCAAGGATGTAACCCACGACTAAGGCAATTAGGATGGCAGAACTTTTTACCCATGTAATACGCACACGGTTCAATAAAATGATCAGTGCCAAAACGGTACATGACATGATGAGGTTGTCTGCATTGGCAAATGTTTTATCGCCCATAGCTTGATAACCACCACCCATGCTGATCAGGCCTTCTTTAATTAAAGTCAGACCAATCAATAGCACCACAATACCTGTTACCAATGGGGTAATCAGTTTTTTCACCCAAGGTAAAATTCGTGACACACCCATTTCAATGAATGAACCCGCGATCACCACACCAAAGATAGATGCCATCACTGCTTCTACAGGTGTACCTGCCGCAACCATTGCAGAACCAATACCGATAATAGGACCAATAAAGTTAAAGCTGGTTCCTTGTACAATCAGGAGACCTGCACCAAATGGACCGACTTTTTTACATTGTAAAAAGGTTGCGATACCAGAGATCACCAATGACATCGACAGAATCATATTGGTGTCTTCTTTTGACACACCAAGTGCCAAACAGATCAGCAGACCCGGCGTCACAATTGGGACAATAATGGCCAATAAATGTTGGAACGCAGCGAGAAAAGCAATAAAAGGTTTTGGTCGATCATTCAATCCATAGACTAAATCGAGTTGATCTTTTGCTTCGGGAGATTGGTTTAAATCAGACATGCGGCACTGAAAATTAAGGCTAGGTGGCGCTATTCTAATCTGTTTACACAGCTTTACAAAACCAAAAGCGTACCAGTCGTCAAAAAAAATGCGATTGTCAATAAACTGTCACTACTAAAATCTATATTTTTTCTGTATAATTTGCCCTCAAACTTTAGGCGTATCGAATTCACATGTCAGATATTAAAACTCTCCGTAACATTGCCATCATCGCGCACGTCGACCATGGTAAAACTACTCTTGTAGACAAACTTTTACAGCAATCAGGTGCTCTTGGCGATCGCGCAGGCGAGATCGAACGTGTAATGGATTCTGGCGCTATTGAAAGTGAACGTGGTATTACCATTCTTGCAAAAAACACTGCAATCAAATGGTTAGACAAGCGTACTAACACTGAATACCGTATCAATATCGTGGATACCCCGGGACACGCCGACTTCGGTGGTGAAGTAGAACGTGTAATGTCAATGGTTGACTGCGTACTTCTTCTTGTTGATTCTCAAGAAGGCCCAATGCCACAAACTCGTTTCGTAACGCAAAAAGCGTTCGCACGTGGTTTGAAACCAATCGTAATTATTAACAAAGTCGACAAGCCAAACGCTCGTCCAGACTGGGTAATTGACCAAGTATTCGATTTGTTCGACAACCTTGGTGGTTCTGACGAACAGTTAGACTTCCCAGTTGTATATGCTTCAGGTCTTCGTGGTGTGGCTGGTCCATCTCCAGAAGAACTTGCTGAAGACATGACTCCATTGTTCGAAACAATTGTAGACATCGTTGAACCACCAGCGGTTGACGTTGACGGTCCATTCCAAATGCAAGTGTCTTCACTTGACTATAACAGCTTCGTAGGTGTTATCGGTGTTGGTCGTATTCAACGTGGTTCAGTGAAATTAAACACTCCTGTAACTGTAATCGACAAAGACGGTAAAACACGTAACGGTCGTATCTTAAAAATCATGGGTTACCATGGTTTAGAGCGTATCGATGTTGAATCAGCTTCTGCTGGTGACATCGTTTGTGTAACGGGTATTGATGAACTTCATATCTCTGACACAATCTGTGATCCAAAAGCAGTTGAAGCTTTACCTGCACTTTCTGTAGACGAACCTACAGTATCGATGACTTTCCAAGTAAACAACTCACCGTTTGCTGGTAAAGAAGGTAAATTCGTAACTTCACGTAATATCCGTGAACGTCTAGATCGCGAATTGATTCACAACGTAGCATTACGTGTTGAAGATACTGACAGTCCTGACCGTTTCAAAGTATCTGGTCGTGGTGAGCTTCACCTTTCAGTTCTTATTGAAAACATGCGTCGTGAAGGCTTTGAAATGGGCGTATCACGTCCACAAGTAATCATTAAAGAAATTGATGGTGAAAAACAAGAGCCATACGAAAACGTAACGTTTGACGTTGAAGAGCAGCACCAAGGCGCTGTAATGGAACAAATGGGTCACCGTAAAGGTGAAATGACCAATATGGAAGTTGACGGTAAAGGCCGTATCCGTATTGAAGCAACAGTTCCTTCACGTGGTTTGATTGGTTTCCGTTCTGAATTCTTAACTATGACTTCAGGTACAGGTATCATGACTTCAAGCTTCTCGCACTACGGTCCAATGAAACAAGGTACTGTTGCGAAACGTCAAAACGGTGTGTTGATTTCTATGGTTCAAGGTACTTGCTTGGGCTATGCACTATTCAGCTTACAAGACCGTGGCCGTCTATTCGCTAAACCTCAGTTAGAAGTTTATGAAGGTATGATCGTTGGTATTAACTCACGTTCAGACGACATGACTGTTAACCCAACTAAAGCGAAACAGTTAACTAACGTACGTGCTTCTGGTACTGATGATGCGTTGACTCTCGTTCCGCACATTGAATTTACGCTTGAACAAGCGCTTGAATTTATTGAAGACGACGAATTAGTTGAAGTAACGCCTAAGTCAATCCGTATCCGTAAACGCTGGTTGACTGAAAACGAACGTAAACGTAACCGTAACGGTTAATTTTACAGTTTCAAAAAAACCGCTGACTTAGGTTAGCGGTTTTTTTATGCATGGGTGTTTTGAGTAAAAATGCAAAAATTGAATGACTTTATTCATTTAATTCGACATGCATAATTTTGATAAATCCTTTTTAATAGAATGTATTACCAAAATCAAAAATGTTTTGTGTGAATTTTTATACATGGTATTTAGAATCTAATATAAACCAAGTAAATTAGGTGGAAATAGTTATACAGATATAATGTATACTTCGTCACAAAATTAAAGCTGAAAAAAATTTCTGGAGATCACATGAGTATTATTCAAGAATTTAGAGAATTTGCCGTAAAAGGCAACGTGATGGACTTGGCTGTAGGTGTCATCATTGGTGGTGCTTTCGGTAAAATCATCGATTCAATGGTAAAAGACATTATCATGCCTTTTATTTCTTGGATCCTTGGTGGTGACGTTGATTATTCAAATTGGTTCTTAGTATTGGGCGATAACCCAAACAATTTAACCACGCTAAAAGCAGCACAGGATGCAGGCCTTAATGTTTTGGCTTACGGTAACTTCCTAACCATCTTAATCAACTTCTTGCTTTTGGCATGGGTCGTATTCTGGTTAGTGAAATTGATGAACAAATTGCGCCGTCAAAAAGTTGAAGAGCCAGCTCCAGAGGCGACTCCAGAAGATATCGAATTACTTCGTGAAATTCGTGATGAATTAAAACGTAAAGGTTAATCCTTTAGCAGTGAAAACGGCGCTTAAAGCGCCGTTTTTTATTGTGAATTTTGTTGAGGCGTCATTTTCATAAACTTAGGTTCTGATGTCGAAAAAACAATGCCATTTCGAATGCCTGTAAATACTTCATTTGCTTCTTCAGGTGATTCGGGTGCGCAGGCTTGTTGACCTAATATAAATAAGACTAAAGGGTGATTTTTGGATAATTTGCTAATTTGCTGTATCGCATCATACCATTTTGATTCATCGTTACGATTCCCATCTAAATCTAGTGCCAACTGGACTTCACCATGAGGGTTCATATCTTGATCATCATATAATGCTTGGATAAGTGCATGCTTTCGTTCACCTCGAATGATTGTAAAATCTGTTGTATCGACAGTGCCAAGACGAAAATAGTTGTAATAGCCCAATGGAATGTCCTTTATTTATTATTAAGTAGAATTGATTTAGTGCAATGTTATCTGGTTGCTATGATTTATATTATATGATTGAAAACCGCCAGCCAATGTTCTGAACGATTGAAAAAAATACTGGGATTATGTGCTTTAAGATGAAAAGCACATATTCGCGATATACTCGTTATAGCATGTTCAATGTGGGTGCTATGTTACATCCGAAACTTAATTTCTAATAAATGCCAGCCAAATTGGCTTTTGATCGGACCATGCAGTTCACGTTCGGGTAGGGTAAATACCGCCTTATCAATTGGACCAACCAGTTGGCCTTTTTTAATGTCGCCAAGCTCACCGCCTTTTTTACCCGAAGGGCATGTCGAATGCTGCTTTGCAATTTTGGCAAAGTCCGCACCGCCTTTGATTTTCTTTTTCAGTTGCTCACATAGTTCTTTATCTTTGACTAATATGTGGCGAACAATCGCAGACTTCATGCGTTATTTCCTTTCACGGTTTTCTTAGTCAGCATTTTAACCTTTTTTAAAGGCTGACACTCTGGGCAAAACACCGATGCACGTTGCCCTAGTTTGATATTGTGCAAGATGGTTTCACAGTTGATGCACATTTCACCGGCACGTCCGTAGGCGAGCAGAGTTTGTTGGAAATAACCATTTTCGCCCATCGCATTGGTGTAATCACGTAACGTCGAACCGCCTAAATCAATTGCCTGTTTTAAAATACGTTTGATTTCGATGACCATTTTTTCAACTTGTTCAAAACTCAAACTTGATGCAGGCTGCGCAGGGTGTATGCCTAAGTTAAATAAGCTTTCCGTTGCATAGATATTGCCGACACCAACCACAATATGATTGTCCATGATCGATACTTTGATACTGGTCTGCTTATTTTTAAATTTTTGGAATAAGTATTCAGCATTAAAGTCATCACTCAGCGGTTCAGGGCCAAGCGTGTCAATCAGTTTGCTTTGAGACGATGCATCTAACCATAAAATACAGCCAAAACGGCGTGGATCGTGATAGCGCAATTGCATATCTTCAAAATGAATTACCAGATGATCATGCTTGCGTAATGCTTCATCACCTTCACAAATCCGAAAACTGCCAGACATGCCCAAATGCCACAGCATGCTGTCCTGTTCAAATTCAGCCAAAATATATTTTGATCGACGGCTGAGCTGAAGCAGCTTTTGTCCGACGAGTTTTTGAATGTCGTCAGGAATTGGCCAACGCAGACTCGACTGAAAAACCTCAACTTTGAGAACCTTTTCATTCAATAATGGCAATAAACTGGTTTTAGTGGTTTCTACTTCTGGTAATTCAGGCATAAAGGTCGAAGCAATGGATCAGTCAAGTTATGCATACTATTGGGTCTAGCCCTACAGAATGCAAGTTTCATCACGGCCTAAGGGAGTGTATGAATAGGTTATTAATTATTAATTGTGAGAATAATAAACCAATAAGTCACGATGATGAGTTTAAGCAAGAGATCGGAATTTTAAAATTTAATTTTTCAAATATATAAGATACTGAAAAATAATCACTAAAAATATTGCATAACAATAGATTTATTTAGAATAAATTATTGATAAATTAAAGTTTTGTGAATGATAAAAATAATGCTGAGATAGAACGTGAAAAATTATGTAATTTTTGTGACATTAGATTTCAAGCCATGTGGCTTGTCTAGAGACTCTCTCCAGATTTAGGTTTTACCATGAAAAAATACAGTCTAGCTCTTCTACCTGCATTTGTTGCAGCAGCCATGACACATGTTCACGCCACAGAAGCATTCGACACTAAAGGTCAGTACATGCTCGGGGATTGGGATGGTAAACGTACCGAACTTGCACAACAAGGTGTGAAGTTTGAGGCCAATATTGCTGCTGATGCTGCCTATCTTGCCGATGGCGGTCGTAATCCGGGACATTCAGCAACGGTAGCCAGCCAATTGTGGTTAGGTACACAGCTTGATATGGAAAAACTCGCAGGTTGGGATGGCGTGACTGTGCGTGCTGTAATGACTGCTCGTCAAGGTCAAAGTACCTCAGTTCGTGATTTGCAAGGGGATGTTCCTCAATTGGCAAATGCACAAGCCAATTTTGGCCGTGGTAACCAAGACAGCCGCTTAACCGAGCTTTCGATTGAAAAGAATTTCAAAGAACAAGGCATTAGTGTAAAAGCAGGTCGTTTAGGTCTAGGTATGGACTTTAACGTGATGGCATGTGACTTTGCCAGCACCGCATTTTGTGCAGCGCAAATGGGTAAATGGCAAGGTTCTATGTGGATGAATACTCCAGTTTCACAATGGGGTGGACGTGTGAAATACCAAGCAACGCCAGAACTTGCGGCACAAGTCGGTGTTTACGAATTTAACCCTGACAATGGTAATGCCAAAGCAGAAGGTCAAGGTTGGAGTCTAGATACAGATCATGCTGATGGCGTAACTATTCCCGTAGAATTGGTTTGGACACCAAAATCATTTGTCAATGGTTTACCGGGGAGCTACCGCTTTGGTGCGATGTACAACACCGCAGATAATGTAAAAAATCAAAAAGACATTATTTCGGGTGAAGCTGAAGATCGTACCTTTGGTGGTTGGGTCGCGATTGAGCAACAGTTAACGTCTACTGGTGAAGGCAAACGTGGCTTGCATAGCTTTGCTAATTTTACTTGGCATGATCGTGTCACCACAAAAGTTGATAACTCACAGCAGCTGGGTTTGAAATACATTGGATTGGCCGATCGTTTACCAAACGATATGGTTGGCTTGGGCGTGAACCGTGTGCATGTCAATGATCGACTTTCTGCTGAGAAATTTGATGCAAGCGCAGAATATAATGTCGAGTTGAACTATAGCCATAACCCTACGAAATGGTTGATGATTCGCCCAAGTTTACAATATGTGATTAACCCAGGCTCAACAAATCGAGTTGATGATGCTTTCCTAATTGGTTTAAGCTCTAAGGTAATCTTCTAATGTTAAAATAGGTGCTCTATGCAAAGTAAATTTAACGTCACATCATTTAAGACACATTTACTTTGCCTGACGGCATGTATTAGCCAACAGTTGTATGCAGAAACAGGTTCTACGGAACCTGTTTTACTTCCTGAGATTACCATTGAAGCACCACGAACCAACACCACGTGGTTAAAAACACCTGCATCGGTATACCGTGTACAGCAAGCTGAAAATAATAACAATACAGGTGTGAATCTGTCTGAAACCTTAAAAGGTGTGCCCGGACTACAACTGAATAACCGTGAAAACTATGCACAAGACTTGCAACTGTCTATGCGAGGCTTTGGCGCACGTTCAACATTTGGTGTGCGTGGTATCCGTTTATATGTTGATGGAATCCCTGCGACCATGCCGGATGGTCAGGGACAGACATCAAATATCGATATGAGTAGCTTAAATCATATCGAGGTATTGGGTGGGCCATTTTCCTCTTTATACGGTAATTCTTCGGGTGGGGCAATCTTAACAACAACCAAGCAAGGTACTGGAAAAGACTCTATCGAACTCGGCTATTCGGGCGGCAGTCATCATAAAAGTCGTGCTGATATTGTGCTGCAAGGTGGCTCAGAACAGGCCAATGAACCTAGCTATGTCGTGAGTTCTTCTTATTTTGAAACCGATGGCTACCGTGATCATAGTGCTGCAAATAAGGTACTCAGCAATGCAAAACTGACGTGGGATTTGGATGATGGTTCCAAGGTCAATTGGATTGTGAATCATGTGGATATCAATGCCGATGACCCACAAGGTCTGAATCGGGAGCAATTGCGTCAAAATCCGAAACAAGTTAATGATGCCAATAATACTTATGATGTACGTAAGGAAATTAGCCAAACTCAAACTGGGTTGACGTGGAAAAAACCATTGAATGATCAGCATGAACTTAATGCAATGGTATATATGGGGCAACGTGATGTGGTGCAGTATCAGTCCATCCCCAAAAATCCACAAAATAATGCGCGCCATGCAGGTGGTGTGATTGATTTTAGCCGTGATTATTATGGAACAGATATTCGCTGGACAGGCAAAGACCTCTTGCAGAATACGCGTTTTACTGCAGGCCTTGCCTTTGATTATATGGATGAAGACCGTAAGGGCTATGAAAATTTTGATGCCAATGGAAATTTTGGCAAGAAAGGCAATATTCGTCGAAATGAAAATAACACCTTGTGGAATTTAGACCCCTATGTCCAAGCTTCGTGGAATTTTTTACCCAATTGGACTTTAGATACAGGGCTACGATATAGCAATGTTCATTATGAATCTGACGATAAATATGTCGTGGGTTTAAATAAGGATGACAGCAGTAAAACTGACTATGACAAAGTTTTACCTTCAGCAGCATTAAGTTGGAATATTGCGCCTCAACTGAATGCCTATGTCAGTTATGCCAAGGGTTTTGAAACACCCACCTTTACAGAAATGGCCTATTCTAAAGATGACGGCATGAATTTTGATTTAAAACCGGCCAGTAGCGATAACTACGAGCTTGGGCTTAAATCACAAAATGCATGGGGTAATTTCACGGCAGCGGTGTTCCAAAGCAAAACTCAAGATGACATCGTTTCTGCTGGGACAGAGGAAGGGCGTGCAACCTATAGAAATGCCGATAAAACCTTACGTGAAGGTGTTGAGCTTTCGTGGAATAAACAGCTATGGCGAGATTTAAGTGCGCAAGCAAGTTACAGTTATATCGATGCCACATTTGATGCTTTTGTTCCAGAAATACCGAATCCTACAGATCCAGCGAAACCTAAAGCGTCATCTATTAGATCGGGTGCGAAAATTCCGGGTATTGCCAAAAACCAAGCGTTTGCCGCACTGAATTGGCAGCCAGATATTGGCTTTAATGCCGGCCTAGATGTGCGCTATATGGATAAAGTCTATGTCGATGATGCCAACAGTGATGCTGCGTCGAGCTATACCGTGGTTTCTGCCAACGCAGGTTATGTATGGAAACAAGCAGATTGGAAAGTTAAAACCTATGTACGTGCAGATAATTTGTTTGATGAAAACTATGTCGGTTCAGTGATCGTCAATGATGGAAACGGACGCTTCTTTGAACCCGCAGATGGTTTGAATTGGAGTGCAGGATTAAGTGTGACCAAAGCCTTCTAAAAGGAGAGTGATGTGGCGTTGTTATTTCAACCAATTCAGTTTGGAACATTGGGGCTGAGTAATCGAATCGTGATTGCACCCATGTGTCAATATTCAGCCAATGAGCAAGGGGAGTTAAGCTATTGGCATGAGCAACAATGGGCGAATTATGCCTTGTCAGGTGCCGGACTTTGTATCGTCGAGGCAACAGCTGTACAGGCAGAGGGGCGCATTAGCTATGCAGACCTCGGCCTTTGGAATGATATGCAACGCGCACAGATGAAGGCACTATTGGCCAAGGTGAAATCACTTTCACCTATGCCTTTTGCAATACAGCTGGCACATGCGGGTCGTAAGGCATCGACAGATAAACCGTGGGCAGGACGTGGACAATTACCTCCAAATCATCCTCAAGGATGGCAAACTGTTTCAGCCAGTGATTTGCCCTTTAATGCCACAGATCATGCCCCCCATGCTTTAAGCCGAGATGAAATCCAGCAGATCATTCAAGACTTTGCCGATTCAGCAAAACGCGCGGTAGATGCAGGCTTTGACTTAATTGAGCTACATGCTGCACATGGTTATTTACTGCATCAATTTATGTCGCCATTGTCGAATCATCGTAGCGATGAATATGGTGGCAGTCTGGAAAATCGCATTCGGTTGACGCTTGAAGTGTTCCAAGCCATGAAAAATGCCGTTCCTGAAGATTATCCAATTGGGATACGTATTTCCGCAACCGACTGGATGGAATATACTGAAGCACCGAGTTGGGATCTAGACTCGGCTGTTGGCTTGTCAAAAGCGCTTGCACAACTAGGAACAGCCTATATTCATGTTTCTAGTGGCGGCTTAGATGTTGCGCAAAAAATTCAATTACAAGCCAGTTATCAAGTGCCTTTTGCTGAAGCCATAAAGCAAGCCGTTCAGGTTCCCGTAATTGCTGTGGGTTTAATTACCGAAGCAATGCAAGCCGAAGGCATCTTACAATATGGCATGGCAGATGCGATTGGTCTTGCTCGTGCAATTCAATATGACCCGCGTTGGCCATGGCATGCTGCTGCTGAACTCGGTGAAAACCTAAAAATTTCTCCGCAGTACTTACGCTGTCAGCCTCATGCACAAAGAAGTCAATTTACGGCTTTCTAATTATCAAAATTTATAGTGGTCCGATCTACACTCTCAGGTTGAGGGTGTGGATGGAAGAGTCTATTACACAGGATATTTTGTATGGTCTTTGAGGTGATTGGTCCAATCTTTTTTCTTTTGGCCTTGGGATATCTGTCTGTAAAATGCAGTTTATTGAGTAAAGAACAGGTCGGAACCATTGGTGCATTTGTGATTAAGATTGCACTGCCGGCTTTGTTTTTTCAGTCATTAGCTTCTAAAGATTTGCATCAAATTTGGTATCCCGGCTATTTCTTTGTTTATACCGGAGTCACGTTTTTACTGTATGGCATGGCCTATTGGCTATTGTCGACACATTTTAAAAATAATATGTCGCAAACAGCGGTACTGTCACTAGGCGCTGGCATGTCAAATACAGGTTTAATTGGCACTGCAGTGCTAAGCTTGTTGGTCGGTCAAAATGCGATGACCTATACCTCACTGATCGTCATTATTGAAAGTGTGCTACTGATTCCAACGGTGCTGGTCCTTGCACAATTAGGAAGTTCACAGCAAAAAGCCAATATTGGCGACATCATCAAAAATACCTTAATGACCCTGTTAAAAAATCCACTCTTTGCAGGGGTAATGCTAGGGATTGGGTTTGCAATTTTCCAAATTCGTTTGCCTCATCAAATCAATGATGTACTAGCGATGTTAGGTCAAACGGCTTCACCACTGGCACTGTTTGCAATTGGTGGAGGGATTGTCGGTATGAGCTTAAAGTATGTGAATGCTCAGAGCTTCTATTTGGTGATTTCAAGCAACTTGGTGATGCCTTTACTGACTTATTTAGGCTTACGTTATTTGACCGATGTCAGCCAAGAGATGTTATATGCAGGGACGATTATTGCCGCATTGCCGATGCCGACGATTTTTGCCATGCTTGGGCAAGTTTATGGCTTAAATGAAAAGACCTTAACGCCTTTGTTGATGAGTACCATCTTGGGATTTGTCGTAACAGGCGTATTAATCAGTTTGTGGTGGGCGTGATTTTGATCAGCTCAAGATTTGCTTAAACCCATGAAAAAAGCCCTGCATGTGCAGGGCTTTTTTTAATGCTCAATTAACTCTTTTTCGCATTGGCTTTTGGCGCTTTGGCTTGTTCAGCAATCATTTTATCCACGGTTGCCAAAGATTCTTTAGCTTGCGGAATATTTTCTTTGGCTAATGCACTAAATATTTTTTTAGCTTCAGGCAAATTTTGCGGGATGATATTGCCATTTACAAACATATTGCCCACTGCCATCAATGCAGGGACATAACCTTTTTTCGCTAACTCTTGAATGCTATTTAGACCTTGTTGAATAGGCTTTTCATTTTTAGCTTTAAAGCCAGCACTGATGTCATAAAGTGCTTTGGCATGAATCGCAGGGTAGTTGCCTTTTTTAATCAGCGGATCAAGTTTGCTGAGTGCCAATTTATCTGACTCAGGCTTATTTTCTGCAAAAAGTAAAATGGCATAGTCTATAGTGGCATCTTCAAAACCAGCCGAAGATGCACGTTCTAAATATTGTTTGGCCTTATTGGTATCTTGTTTTAAGCCCAGTGTGCCCGTTGCATAATTTTTACCTAAAACATAGTTTGCAACTGGGTAGCCTTTAGCTGCAGCCTGTTCATAGAGTTGGATGGCTTTTTTCTCATCCTTCGCTACGCCTTGACCTGTTTGAGTAAGATAGCCCAAATTATAAATGGCCTGAGCATTACCTTTTGCTGCAAGCTTGCTCAGTGTTTGGTAGGCGCCATTCATATCTTTGGCCTTGACCATAGCTTCCACTTTAGCAAATTCAGGATCGACGGTATCTGTTTTGGTTTCAGCAAAAGCCAATTGAGTGCTCATTGCTAAAATGCTTGCAAGTAAGATTTTTTTCATCTTGAAACCTTTTTTAAATCATACACATAATTCCGTTTATGTGTTTTGGTGGTTATTTTTGTCGGTTTTTACATCATAGGTAGATTTACGTAAATGTAAAGTGAGGAATTGTGATTTAAAGCGTTTTTATAAAATAATGTTGATTGCCCTTAGCGCTTTAAATGCCACGACTTTATTGCATCAAAAGCCTTTGCAAAAAAGCAGGACTCTGATTTAATCGCGCATTGTTATTTTCTCAGAGGCAGCGCGATGTTTATTAAAGGCATTAAACGCAATTACGATAAAATTAATGCAGATGAATCGATTGCAGATGAAGATAAAATTGATGCGCTTTTGATGAAACTGGGCGCAGAGTTTTTAGTCAGTAAAGAGGATCGTGTTTATATTTTCAAAAAAGGCGATTTGGAAGCTAAATTTGATGCCAAACATGCGCGCGCCTATCATTTTAAAGAATATGTATGCAAAGACATGAATAAGCTGTTTCATGGATTTTGATTAAAATCATGATTTAAAAACGAAGAAGTGAGGGGGAGTAAAGTTCCTCCTTATTTTTGTTTGTTGTGTACTGCAACAGCGTATGTGATTAAAAAAAACTTTAATTTTCAAAAGTATAATATTTTCTAAAAATATAAATTGAATAAAATAGATACAAGACATCTATGATGAATACAGATATACATGATTCATTGAGATGTATTTAAATATGATAAAAATAAGTGCCATCTTGATCCTTAGTTTCGTCTGTTCAATAACCAGTTGGGCTCAACAACCCAAGCTTGTTCCGCATCCAATCCATTTAAAAAATGGCAAGCAGTTTTCTTTAAATTTGCCTGCAAATTTCGAGATCATTCCTGCTGCTGAAGGTCTCAAACGGGTACGCTTTTTTGCGCAAGCGCCTGATCGCAGAATGTTTGTCACGGATATGCATGATCTAACAGATAATAAAAAAGGTACTGTGTATATATTGGATGATTGGAATGCTGACACAGGTAAATTTGGCAAAATCATTCCTTATCTGACCGGTTTGAGAAATCCAAATTCAGTTCAGTTTTATACCAATGCTCAAGGACAGGATTGGCTTTATTTGGCAGAAACGCACCAACTGACACGGCAAAAATTCAACAGAGGTGAAACTCAGCCTTCGGGTAAGGCTGAAGTTTTAGCGACATTTCCCGATTATGGTTTGAGTTATAAATACGGCGGTTGGCACCTGACTCGGACGATTGCTATTGGTGGGAATGGAAAAGTTTATGTGTCGGTTGGTTCGAGTTGTAATGCGTGTGTAGAAAAAGAAAAAGTACGAGCCTCCGTCATTGAGATGAATCCTGATGGTTCAGAGCAACGGATTTATGCGACAGGTTTGCGTAATGCAGTTGGATTAAAATGGATCGGTAGATTTCTATTTGCGACCAATCAAGGTTCTGATCATTTGGGACGTAAAAAGCCAGATGAAACTTTTTATGCGCTAAAACAGGATGTCGATTATGGTTGGCCCGCATGTTATTCATGGCTGGGCAAAGTCTTGGCGGACCCTAAATTTAAACGCGCATCTGGCTGTAAAAATGTTCCATCGGCCTATGCTTATTTCCCTTCGCATTCATCTGCATTGGGTTTTGATTATTTTGATGACCCTCATACTGATACCGCCATTAAAAATGCATTTTTAATGGCCTTGCATGGTTCTACGGACGAAGGCATTGGTCATGGCTATAAAATTGCAATTATGCGTAAAGGACAAAAACTTGAAACCTTTATGAATGGCTTTTTAGTCGGGAAAACGGTAAATGGGCGGCCTGCAGATATTTATAAGATCGATGAAAAATCTTTTTATTTTTCGGATGATCGGGCAGGGGTAATTTATTATGTGAGGGAAAAAATGAGTGATTAAAAAGCCAAAGTCTTTAGGCTTTGGCTTTGAGTGCTTAGGGATGGTCAGAAGATTTAGATGGTCAGTCAGACCAGATGTCAGAATTCTAGTTTATATACGGTCAAAAATGGCTAATCATAGCGTTTCAGTTCTAAGTCTTCATTCTTGAAATGGGCAATCGAAATATGATTATTTGCTGCAATATTCTTAAAGCGTAACCATAGAAAAAATTCAATAAGATTGATTCCAATTCCCCAAAAAGATGTATTTAAGAGGGTGAGTTGGGTGTCGTAAGCAACATGAAACTCGAAGCCTGTGCTACTGAAGCCAAAAGAGCTTTGCATAAAGAGAAAAAAGCCAGTTGTTACTTTTGGATAGTAAATGACTAAGGGTGTGATAATAATCGGGACAAGGCTTAAGCTGATCCAAAACAGTATTTTCAAGCCTAGAACATCTCTTTTCCAATATTTGATAGCGCCCATTAGCATGAAAAAGAGTTGGGCATACAGTACAAGAATAATAATCAAAACAAGTAGAGATAGCTGAATTGAAAGCAATTGATTGCCGAGTATGACCATGCCTAGAAGGGCAAAAATTCCGTAATAAAGGGCAATGATCTTGTGCTTTGGGTCTTGAAATTGTGTCTGATGCATCGTTATATAGTTTATTGTTAAAATTCGGAGTGCATTTTAGTTTAAAAATAGTCAAATTAACATGATGAATTTTAAAATTTAAAACTTAGATTTATTATAAAAGAAGATAGCTAAATGTAGCTATCTTCTGAGTTTATTTAAGCTGACTGCGGTCTCGCTACATCACTATTTAATGCTTCAGGCAATGCTAAAACAGTCACATCTAACTCTTCCAAAGCTTCTGGACGAGCAACAACCAATGCTACATAACCATTATCTACAGCCGCGCTATTGACCACTTGTACGCCTTTATTCAGCTGTTCGCCTTGTGCAGGCGCAGTTCCTGTGCCTTGAATTGCATGCAACCAAGCTTTTGGTTTAGCTTTAAACCATAAACGTGCAATCACTTCCTGACCCAAATAACAGCCTTTGTCATAGTGGACGCCTTCACGCTGATGTAGACGTAACTCTTGCGGTTGGAACACATGTTCAATGGCTTGGTCAATATAGGCCTGACCCGCTTGAATCGCTTGAATTTCCCATGCTGCAACATCCGTCGGTTCCGAAGTAAATGTCGTTTCATCACCGACTAAACTTGGAAAAACTGCACCAGTTTCTTCAAGTTTCATCTTAGAAAATGCACCAAATTTTTTAATATGTTTGGCAAATTCTTCGGCTTGATCTGCCGTAGTGACAATAGAAAAACTTTCAGCACTGTGTTTAGTGAGCCATAAACCAAAGTGAATACGGCCTTTGAGGTCGCAGATTGCGGTATAACGTGTTGCATTTTCTTCAAGGCGTTCAACATGCAAAGTCACTTGCCCTTGTAGAAATTTTTGTGCATCGACACCGTTGAGAGAAAAAGATGTGAATGCCATAGACGTTGTCATGACCAGCCTCAGTATAAATTTTAGATATCATTAATCATGTTATTTTGCAGCAAGCCGCAGTGTTAGGCAAACAAAAAGCCCATATTGATATGGGCTTTTGTACAGCAGAGATCTGTCTTAGTGATTGTGTGTAGGCATATCGCTTGCAGTCATATCCATAGTGGAATGATGCGAAGGCGGTTCACTATTACAATCATATTGATCGCCACAAATACGCACGGTTTCCATCATGCCTTGATCTTCATGGTCTAAAATATGGCAGTGCAGTACAAAGTCGCCTTCAAATTTTTCGTATTTACTGCGTACAAAGATTTTATAGCCCTGTTTGACGAAGAGCGTATCTTTCCAAACGCCTTTCATTCCATGATATTGCGAGTCAATATTTCCTGCACCATCTTTATCTGAGCTGCCGATCGCACTGACATCGACACCATTTTCATTCAATATTTTCACGACTTGGAATGGATTGACATGAATATGGAAGGGATGACTGGCAACATTACTGCTTAACTCCCACTCTTGAGTTTGCCCGATTGGAAGCTTGCGGACATAGCTATGGTGGGTATGGTCTTCATCATGGTAGGCATCGCCAAAGCTGATCAAGGTACCTTCTTCGGCATGACGAATACCAAATTTAAAGCTGCCATCTGTATTGAACAGAATGTCAAAGTTGGTGATTTGCTTCGCCATCGTTTTGAGCATTTCATCGACTTCAGCAGTCATTAAACTCGCATGAGAGATAAAGGCTGATAAATCACCCTGTTCGAGCTGTGCAATCACTTCTGGTGCCAGTTTTAGTTGGGTGGCCTGACTTTTTAAGAAGTTAAACGGCGTTTGCTGCGGTAGTTGAGTTGCTTGCACATTGACCCAACCGAGGAGCTGTGTATTGAGTTTTTCTTCTGGTGCGCGACGAAGTAATGGACTTGATTCAGGCGCATTAATTTCATCTTCCAGATTCAGCTTGGCATCGTATACACAGTATTTATTGGTGGTCGGGAAGGCGAGCATGGCATCAAAGCGATAACCTGGTTGAAAAATTTCAATCCCGTGCTTTTGGATTTTGCCCATGGTCAAGCCGTCTTGTGCAAGGGTATATAACGGTAATGTTTTCAGCGTTTTAAACTGTGAAGACATCGACTTACTTTGATATTTTTGACATTCGCTCAGGGTTTGCTCTGCGGTAAAGAGCGCAGAATCAGGCAGTTCTTTGATGGTCAAAGCAATGGTGTCACGGATACCACCGTGAATCATGCGCCAGCGGTGGTATTGGTTCTGATCCACCTTAATTTCACCAAACATTTTGCCATTAATACTGGTAAAACGATTTTCATCCGCCCATGAGGTTGGTATATCGAGTTTTGAATAATCTTCTAAGCTATAGATGCAGGGTGTACCATTCACTTGGCTTAAATTGCTGTCGCAATCTTCATTGTATTGAATCTGCTGGAATAGCATGATTTTTTCATGGTCATACTGCTGGGTTTTTTGATTTTTCCATAAGATGTCCAAATCTCCAGTCTGCTGAATTTGCCCCTGACGAATGACAGGTTTCCGCTCTCCCTCAATAATCAAAGGGCCAGCCATGCCACTTGAGACCTGAATCGCGGTTGAACCATGCACATGCGAGTGATACCAAAATGTTCCCGCAGGATGATTCGGTTCGATCTTAAATTCGTAATGAAAATCTTGCTGAGGTTTTAAGCTCAAAAATACGTTGTCACTATTTCCTTGCGGGCTAACCCAAAGACCATGTGTATGTAAATTTGTGGTGTTAAAACAGTTCCCTTGGTTAATATTGGTCACTGGACTTGGACAGGTCTCCGTCGATTCAACAGGGAGATGATTGACCAGATGAATTTTTAAATTGTCACCTTGTTTCGCACGAATTTGTGGGCCAACCAACACATCCGAAACACTGCCATCGCTATTTTTCGAGTTCCAGAGTTCAGGTTTAGTCAGATAGCCTCTGACCTGTAATAGGTCATTTTCACCCGTTTCAGGGTCGTATAAGGCTTGGCGTTTATACGCTATCAGTAGTTCATGTTGACCTTGTGCATTGGCTTTCAAACGTGGTGGATTCGAGACGACAGTCGGTGAGTCTACTTCCTCTTCTTGAATCGTCGAATCCGTTGTCGATTGGTCGTTGTCGCCACAGGCAATGAAGCTGAGACAGCTTAAGAGGCAGCCAGCCCCAATGATGGTTTTAAATTTTGTCATGATCTTTCCCCAAAGCATAATGACGGTAGAACAGTAGTCGCTGATTTATTTAGCTAAGATTTTGTAAATATTGTGATTATTTTGGCGAGTACAGCGAATTACTGTGCTTGTATGTCGTGCTTTTATTATCTGAGAGAGGGGTGATTCGACGCTATCCCTGCAAATAGGGATAAATTGAGAATTAAGATAAAATAAATAATAAAACCGTGTTTTGATTCACATTATGACTTTGAGGCGCAATGAGCTAATAAAATAATTTAATACCTTGATTATTAAATACTAAAATTGATAAGACTGATTTTTAACCAAATTGGTTGATATTTAGATTAAATATTATGCAGTGCAATTTTCCTTAGACTAAAGAATGAGGCGAATTTGCAGCTATTTTTCAAAAAAATTCATATTTAGAGCGAATATTCCAAAGTTAGTGTAACTAAATATTTCAAAAACCCCTGTTTTTATACTTAACTCTATGAAATATATGAGATTTGGGAAATGGGTTTTCGGCAGTGTAGTATGCCTATCGAACAAAGATGAATTGTCTATGAAAAAGACAACGCAAAAAAATGAAAGACCGAGGGCAGGAACGCTATGAACAACAACTACCGTAAACCGCTGCAAGGCACCCAGCTAGAATACTTCGATGTACGCCAAGCCGTAGAAGATATTCAGCCAGGCGCATACGCAAAACTCCCATATACATCTAAAGTCCTTGCAGAGCAGTTGGTTCGTAAATGCGACCCTGCAATCTTAGAACAGTCTTTAAAAGAACTGATTAACCGTAAACAAGACCACGATTTCCCTTGGTACCCTGCACGTGTGGTGTGCCATGACATCTTAGGTCAAACCGCATTGGTTGACCTTGCAGGCTTGCGTGATGCGATTGCTGACCAAGGTGGCGACCCGTCAAAAGTCAATCCTGTTGTTCCAACGCAGCTGATTGTTGACCATTCTCTAGCTGTAGAGTTTGGCGGTTTTGACCCAGACGCATTTGAGAAAAACCGCGCGATCGAAGACCGTCGTAACGAAGACCGTTTCCATTTCATTGAATGGACCAAAACAGCCTTTGAAAATGTCGATGTGATCCCTGCGGGCAACGGCATCATGCATCAAATCAACTTGGAGAAAATGTCTCCAGTGATTCAAAACCGTGATGGTTTAGCTTTCCCTGATACTTGCGTGGGTACAGACTCACATACGCCGCATACTGATGCATTGGGTGTGATTTCTGTCGGTGTCGGCGGTCTAGAAGCTGAAAACGTGATGCTCGGCCGTGCATCTTGGATGCGTCTACCAGATATTATTGGTGTAGAGCTTGTCGGTCAGCGTAAAGCAGGCATCACCGCAACTGACATCGTATTGGCTTTAACTGAATTCTTGCGTAAAGAACGTGTGGTTGGTGCGTACCTTGAGTTCTTCGGTGAAGGTGCAGACAGTATGTCTGTAGGCGACCGTGCAACGATCTCGAATATGACCCCTGAATATGGCGCAACGGCTGCGATGTTCTACATTGACCAAAACACCATTGATTACCTGACTTTGACAGGCCGTGAAGCGGATCAAGTGAAATTGGTTGAAACCTATGCCAAAGAAATTGGTCTTTGGGCGTCGGATATGACAGCGGCAGAATACCCGCGTGTACTACGTTTTGATTTATCACAAGTCACTCGTAATATTGCAGGTCCATCGAATCCACATGCACGTGTATCAACCGCTGATTTAAAAGCGAAAGGCATTGCAGGTAACTTAGAAGCGGCTAAAGCTCAGGAAGCTGAAGGTTTAATGCCTGATGGCGCAATCATCATTGCAGCAATCACCTCATGTACAAACACTTCTAACCCCCGTAATACCGTTGCGGCAGGTTTGTTGGCACGTAAAGCAAATGAATTAGGTTTAGTGCGTAAACCTTGGGTGAAATCATCATTTGCACCGGGTTCTAAAGCTGCGGCTTTATACCTAGAAGAAGCAGGTGTACTCGGTGATTTAGAAAAGCTGGGTTTTGGTATCGTGGCATATGCATGTACCACGTGTAATGGTATGTCAGGTGCTTTAGATCCAAAAATTCAACAAGAAATTATTGATCGTGATTTGTACGCAACTGCGGTACTTTCAGGTAACCGTAACTTTGACGGCCGTATCCATCCTTATGCAAAACAAGCGTTCTTGGCTTCGCCTCCGCTGGTTGTGGCGTATGCGATTGCAGGGACGATTCGTTTTGATATCGAAACCGATTCATTGGGTAATGACAAAGATGGCAATCCAATTTACTTAAAAGACATTTGGCCGTCTGATGCTGAAATTGATGCATTGGTGAAAAAAGCGGTGAAGCCTGAACAGTTTAAGAAAGTGTATATCCCAATGTTTGACTTGGGTGAGCGTGAAAAAGCGGCAAGCCCACTATACGACTGGCGTCCGCAAAGTACTTATATCCGCCGTCCACCGTACTGGGAAGGCGCGTTGGCTGCACCGCGTACTTTAGCCAATATGCGTCCGCTTGCGATCTTGGGCGATAACATCACTACAGACCATTTATCACCATCAAATGCAATCATCATGGATTCGGCAGCCGGTGAGTATCTGGCGAAAATGGGCTTGCCTGAGGAAGATTTCAACTCTTATGCAACGCATCGCGGTGACCATTTAACAGCGCAACGTGCGACTTTGGCGAATCCTAAACTGTTTAATGAAATGGTGGTACGTTCTGACGGTACCATCAAGCAGGGTTCGAAAGCGCGTGTAGAGCCTGAAGGCGAAGTGATGCGTATGTGGGAAGCGATTGAAACTTATATGAATCGTAAGCAGCCACTGATCATCATTGCAGGTAAGGACTACGGTCAAGGTTCGAGCCGTGACTGGGCTGCCAAAGGTGTGCGCCTTGCAGGTGTAGAAGTGATTGTGGCAGAAGGTTTTGAGCGTATTCACCGTACTAACTTGGTGGGTATGGGTGTGTTACCGCTTGAGTTTAAAGCAGGGACAGACCGTAAAACTTTGAAGCTGGATGGTACTGAGCTGTATAGCGTGATTGGTAATATTGCACCGCGTTCTGACCTGACTTTGGTGGTTGAGCGTTCAACTGCTGATGGTAAAAATGAAATCATTAAAGTGCCTGTGACTTGCCGTTTGGATACCGAAGAAGAAGTGCATGTGTATGAAGCGGGTGGTGTTTTGCAGCGCTTTGCACAGGACTTTTTGGAAGGGAATGTGGCTTGATGATTTAAGCTAAAAGTAATTGATATTGTTGTAAAAAGACCCTACATTTATGTGGGGTTTTTTATTTGAGAATATAAATGATAGATGAAACATTGAGTACTTTAGTCTCTGAATTAATAAGACAGTTTACTTTACCAGTGTATTCTGGAATAAAAAATCTTAAGACAGATGCAAGTAACAAGATTCGCGTTACTTTAGGTTCTTGTTTTACGGATTACTTACTAAGAAATTATGAAAGGTATTCTAAAACGAAAACTCTTTTATATAGAGAAATGCCTGTAAAATTAAAAGATTTTTATGTTAGAACTGATTTGAGAATTAACTCACAAATTATAGATGAAAATAAATTTATTGATGAAATAGAAAAAAATAAAAGAATAGTTGTATTAGGTAGCGCAGGTTGTGGTAAGTCTACTTTTTGTAAGAGTATATTTGTTGAACTAGTCGAAAGGTCGAAAGGAATTTTCCCAATATTTATTGAATTACGGCATTTGAATAGTTTGTCAGATAAATCTTTATATAGTTATATATTGAACTCTATGATTTCGATAAATTCATCTTTTAATAAGGAACAATTAGATTACGCATTAAAGCTAGGGAAGATATTGCTGATTCTTGATGGTTTTGATGAGGTAAATATTGAATATAGAGATAAATTAGAACAAGAAATATTATATTTATCTAATAATTATCACGAAATAAGAATATTGATTTCAAGCAGAAATAATGAAAGATTTTCCTCTTGGGATGAATTTTTTCAATATAAAATTGAACCACTAGATAAAAATAAAGCTTTATCTCTTATTAATAAACTTGATTATGATAGAGTAGTAAAAAATGCATTTATAGATATATTAGATAAAAAATTATATCAGTCACATCATAGTTTTTCTTCAAATCCACTATTACTAACTATGATGTTGCTGACTTATGATCAAATAGCTGAAATTCCAAATAAATTACATTAGACTTCTTTCATAATTCATTTTTTGCTCAGCTCTAAATTATAGATTCCCGCAATTAAATTGAATCTTAAGCCCAGTCTTTTTCCTCGATTACGAT
>NZ_JBLIYY010000017.1:0-74367 GCF_057480965.1 Acinetobacter sp. P37
GGTTTTGGGAAAAAAGAAGAGTTTAAGGAAATTTTGGCAATTTTAAGAAAGCAGAATCCTGATAGGATAAGGGTTCTGTGAAATTTGTCGTGTACAGAGAAAATTTTATTTGAGTTGAAATGGGTTAAAAATTTTTATTGTCATCGGCTTTGATTCTAACTTCCACCATTTTTACTTTTAATTTCGGTGATTTTGTGCCGTATTTTTTGTCAGGTATGATTCGTGTTTGTATGGAACCTGTGATCGAACCATTAATTTGGTGGATGGGAGAATTCAGAGTGATTACAAAAAATGATATAAGCTCAGTGTGAATGTGAATCACGTATCTGGGAAAAGCAGTTCAAAGCATATACCTTCTGCGCTATTAATCGCCTGATACATCCCTTGATGAAGCGTCATAATAGATGCCACAATGGATAGTCCCAAACCACCTGTTTGATGATAACTTTGTCTACTGGAACTGCATTGATAAAATCGCTCAAAGATATGCGGCAAATGTTCCGGGGCAATTTCTAAACCACTGGTCACGACCGATAGCGCAATCATAGGCAGTTTGTTGATGATCTTTCGATAGCTATGCACATAAATAGTCCGGTGCTTGCCGCCATGAATCAGGGCATTGGAGAGCAGATTATACAGAGCTTGTTGTAACTGTTCTGGATCTGCCAATAGCTCAGTTGCCTCAAGCTTTAAAACAAAATTGCAGTGTTGTTCTTCGGCTTGATACTCAAAAATGCTGAAGATATTTTCTATAAAGGATTGAAGTTGGATTTTTTGTCTGTTTAAGCAAACCTTCTGCGCATCTGCACGTGCCAGAAATAACATGCTGTCAATCATTCTTTTTAAGCGTTGATAGTCCTCTAGGTTGGAAATCAGCACTTCCTGATATTGTACGGGACTGCGTTCACTCATGAGTAAAATTTCGGTTTGTCCTATTAAATTATTCAATGGTGTTCTAAATTCATGCGCAATGTCTTCTGAAAAACGATTCAGCTGGCTATATCCCAGCTCAATACGGTCGAGCATGGCATTGATATCGGAGGCTAGTTGTGCAATCTCTTGAGGGGGATAGGGCAGATTGAGTCGCTGTTCAAGTTGCTGAATATTTATCGCATGGGTTTGTTCTCGCAGGGTTCTTAATACTTTTAATCCCAGATGGCTAGCAATAGCACAAAGGATGAAAATCGCCAAGATACCTGTGAAAACATAAATGACAAGGCTCTTTTGAAAAGGTGCAATGATGCCTAAACGTTCAGACCACTGTTTGCCTGCAATTAACAGATACGGCTGGCGATTAATTTGAATAGTTTTCCAGGCAATGCGGGTGGGATAAGCATGCGCCGATAAATCTTGGAATTGAATTTGGGGCTGATGGGTAAATTCAGGTAGAGGAATGCCAAGAGGATTAATGCTGATCAGCGCCTGATCACCCTGAATCAATAAAAACAAATTATCCTGATTTCCCAACATGTTTTGATACAGCTTCGGGCGAGCGATAATCTGTTCAATATTGCTACTGTCTTGTAGTAATATTTCCAGTCGCTCAATTCGCTCAATCAAAGCCCTATCTTGCTGAGCAATTAAAATCTGGTTGATACCCAGATAGGTCATAAATGCTACACCGCACAAGACCATTGCAGCACACCCTGTAACCAAGAGTGTTAATCGGAGTTCTAGCGAACGAATCGGTTTCAACATTATTTCTCTGCCGAAATTTTATAGCCCAAACCGCGAACAGTATGAATTAACTTTATATCATGTCCCTCATCAATTTTACTACGTAAACGCCTTACCGCTACATCAATAAAATTGGTATCGGTATCAAAATTGATCTGCCAGACTTCAGAAGCTATTTGCCTGCGCGTAATAATTTCATTCGGATGGCGCAGCAGAAAGCGCAAAAGGTTGAATTCTTTTCTACTGAGTTCTATCGACTGCTCGTTACGCCAGACTTTATGATGGATCAAATCCAATTTCAGATTGGCAATTTCTAATTGGTTTTCCTGTGCATACTGCTGGCGCCTAAGTAGACTTTTAATTCGGGCCAGTAATTCAATATAAGAAAAAGGCTTGGCCAGATAATCATCGGCGCCCAGTTCCAAACCTTTGACCCGATCAATCACCTGATCTTTTGCTGTAAGAAAAATGACCGGAATTTGGGAAAATTGTCGCAAGACTTTCAGGACTGCCCAGCCATCAATATCGGGCAACATTACATCTAATATGACTAGGCTATATGCATGCATCTTTAACTTTTCCAAACCTTCTAGTCCTGAATGGACGCATTGCGCCTCATAGCCAGATTCATTTAACCCTTTAACCAGATATGAGGCGATCTTCGCTTCATCTTCGATAATTAGAATACACATTTTGTTCAGACTCATTTTAAAGATGACAACTTTGTAATGTGATTGTCATCCTTCAAATCATTCAGGTTGTATAAGATTTTTAAAACTTAATTCAGGGCAATCATGATGAACAAACTCAAAGGGCTTATTGCAACAGTAATGCTGATGAGTAGCAGTACTTTTGCACAATCCGTTCAATTCAATCAAGTTTATTCACTTGATTCTCAGTCAGCACGAACTCTTACGGATGCTGCGGTGACTGCGTGTCAAAAAATACAGCACAATATCGCTGTGGTGGTGGTGGATCGGGGCGGAAATACGTTAATGGCAAACAGGCATGAAACTGTCGGACCGCATAATTTGGGCGCAGCTGAAAAGAAAGCCTATACCGCCTTATCGACCAAAACGGCGACTATGTTGTTAAGTCAAAATGCCAATGAAAACAAGGATGCAAAAAATTTAACCACTTTATCCAATCTACTGCTGTTGGGTGGCGGCCTACCTGTGAGTTATGAAAATCAGGTGGTCGGTGCCATTGGCGTTGCCGGAGCAGGGGGTGCAAAAAATGACCATTACTGCGCTGAAACAGCTGTTAAGTCTATTTTCAATCCTTAAGGAATTCATCATGTTTAAAAAATTATTGCCACTTTCAACACTATTGTTGACCTCAATGACTTTCGCACAAACTAACCCTTTAAGTGTGCATGTGTTGAATCTAGAAAATGGTCTACCCTCAGCTCAAGTCGAAGTGGTACTCGAAAAAAGTACTGGGAATAAATGGGTGAAGTTAAATCAGCAATATACTGGTCCTAATGGCCGTATTACTGGATTGTTTCCTGAAAATCAGAAGCTTGAAGCCGGTATTTATAAAGTTACTTTTAAAACTGAGGACTGGTTTAAAAAAAATAAGCAAGATACTTTCTTTCCTGAAGTTCCTGTAATTTTTAAGGTAGATGGAAGTGTCAGCCATTATCATATTCCTCTACTTTTAAGTCCTTATGGATATTCGACTTATAGAGGTAACTAAGACTTAACAGGGCTAGTTTAACTAGCCCTTTTATTCGTGCTGAGTCCGTAAACTAGAGAAAAATCACAAAAAATTCATGACTGTATTGTTATTCTTTTAGTCAGATTAAAGTCGATAAAGCTTATTGACGCTTCGTGATGATTAAAAACGAGAATGGTATGAATCAATTTTCTGAAGAGGACTTATCCAGAATTATAGAAATGGCTTGGGAAGATAGAACTCCTTTTGAAGCTATTTTATGTGAGTATGGTTTAAATGAAGCGGCGGTGATCCGCTTGATGCGGCAAAATATGAAACCCAGTAGCTTTAAAATGTGGCGTGAACGCGTGACCGGCCGAAAAACCAAACATCTGCAACTGCGTTCACCCGACGTGATACGGGCCTATTGTTCACGGCAATACAAGCGTTTCTAAGCGTTTGATTTTGATCGCTGTCTGGACTCACGTTTACATCGTTCAGAACAGTATCTGACTTCCTCCCAGCAGCGTTGCCATTTTTTGCGCCAAGTAAAAGGACGCAAACAGTGCATACAGATTTTTTCAGGAAAATGCTGTTTTTTCATGGTTTATAACTCATCAATCCGGCTAAGAAGTTGCTGGGCATGGCTGATAATCTGAGGCCGATCTTTAAGCTTGTCCAGCTGTCGATAGATCATGCACATACGTGGATGAGTACGGAATGTCGCTTCATGCCGGATCATGAAATACCAGTACAGGCTGTTGAAAGGACAGCTGTCCGGTTCGGTACGGGTTTTGACATTGTAGCTGCAGTGCTTGCAGTAATCCGACATCTTATGGATGTAATTACCCGAAGCCCCATAGGGCTTGCTGGCCATCAAGCCGCCATCGGCATGCATCACCATGCCCAGCGTATTCGGCAGTTCCACCCATGCATAGGCATCGGCATAGACTGCCAGATACCACTCACTGATCTGCTGTGGGTCTACACCAGTTAATAAAGCAAAATTACCAGTCACCATCAAACGCTGGATATGATGCGCAAAGGCATGCTGAAAGGTATTGCGGAAACACTCCGCCATACAGTTCATCCGGGTACGGCCAGTCCAGTAAAATTGCGGCAGCAGCGCTGAGTCCTGTAGTGCATTGCGGCTGGCATATTCCGGCATGTACAGCCAGTAAATTCCGCGGACATATTCGCGCCAGCCGAGAATCTGCCGGATAAAACCTTCGACTGCATTTAACGGTGCATGACCGGCATGGTAGGCCGCTTCTGCGGCATCACAGACTTCTCTGGGCAGCAGCAGGCCGCAGTTCAGATAAGGCGAGAGCAGGCTGTGAAACAGTGTGTCTGCTCCCTGCACCATAGCATCCTGATAATCGCCAAAATGCGGCAAACTGTGATCAATAAAATGGTGCAGTGCACGCAGGGCATTGTTGTGCGTGGTGGCCCAGCGGAAATCGTCAAGGCTACCGGGGTGATGGGAAAACTCGCGTTCAACCAGTTCCAGTACATCCAGATCAATCTGATCGCGTTCAAAGTGCAGTGGCGCGGTCAATGGTGGACTGCCTGACCAGGCCTTGCGATTGGCACTGTCATAGTTCCACTGTTGTCCAAGCGGCTGCTGTCCCTGCATCAAGTAGCCGGTCTGCTTGCGCATTTCCCGATAAAAATATTCCATACGGAGTGTCTGGTAACGGCTGGCCCAGTGCCGGAACTGCTCTGGACTGCAGAAAAAACGCTCGTCATTCAGACACTGTATCGGCAGTTGCAGATGCTGGCTCCACTGCTGTTCAATCTGCTGCTGCAAGCGGTATTCTCCGCATTGGGTCATGACCAGTTCTGTGACGGGGAACAGCTGTTGCTGTGCCTGCACAAAATCCAGCAGGCTACGAATCGGACTGCCGGATTGAAAAGCATGATAACGTACACGCCAGCCTTCTGCTTTGAGTTCTTTAGCAAAATGACGCATGGCGCTAAAAATCAGGGCAATTTTCTGCGGATGATGGGCGACATAAGTGGCTTCCTCAACCACTTCGGCCATCAGGATCACATCCCGGGTACGGTCCAGTGCTTTGAGCGTAGCAAGCTGATGATGAAGCTGGTCACCCAGAATTAAACCGAAACGCATAGCCACTCCAGACCTGATCAAAGATAGCGAAGTGTAAATCTAGGCAGTTCAATTTTTTGTGAAAATAAAAATCACCCCACATGTTGAGCCAATTCAACTCGGCTAAATGATCGTCTTGGATTACATACATTGCACAGAAATTATGCTTGCTGCAATAACAAACCGTTCATCTCTATAACGCTAAGCCAGTTGATGAAACTTACTTTTCATGATTTCTGAGTTCATAATTGATGTGAAAATTATGTGATTTTAATCAAAAAGATACAAATTATTATGGTTGTAATTCAGGCAACGTGCGCCTAGTATCTTCCGTGAAGTTACTCCATGTAAGCTTCCTTAGTTTTGTCCCATACACCACCAGTATGGGATTTTTTTTAATCAGGGAATTCTCACGAGCATGCATTCAAAAGCGTATATTTTTAGACAGCAGCAATTGCTGGTGGATGATCATTTCCAGTTGCCGCAAGTGGAAAGACTGCAGCACGACCTGAACCTGTCGGAAAATGGCCAGGTCATTGCACGCGATCTAAAAGAAGATGAAATAGTGCCCGAAGGTTATCAGCTGGTTCCGATCCGGCAGCTGGTGCAAGTCTGGAACAGACCACAATTTGAACAGGCCAGTCGTGCAGTACAGTTACTGGAATGGCGCCGTAACCACCGCTTTTGCAGTAAATGCGGCCATGCCACCCAGCAACATGCCAGCCAGTATGCCATGGTCTGTCCATCCTGTGGCTATAACCAGTATCCACGGGTGAATCCCTGTGTGATTACCATCATTACCCGGGGCAAAGATGAAATTTTACTGGCAAAAAATGCCCGCAATAAAACCCAGATGTACAGTCTGATTGCTGGATTTGTCGAAGTGGGCGAAACCTTGGAGGAGGCAGTACGCCGTGAAACGCTAGAAGAAGTGGGGCTACAGATCAAAAATATTCAATATCTGGCCAGCCAGCCGTGGCCGTTTCCCAGCAATCTGATGATGGCCTTCAAGGCAGAATATCATACAGGGGACATTCAAATTCAGGAAAATGAACTGAGCGATGCGCAGTTTTTCAAATTTGATCAGTTACCCGAAATTCCGTTCAAGGGCAGTATTGCCTATGCCATGATTCAGCATGTGATGCATGGTACCCCTGTGGCAGATGACAGCAAAGAATGGCTTTAACCCGGAAACCAGTCTAGGACTTTTTTAGCAGCACGCCTCCTGAATCACATCATTTCGTCTTCACGCTTTGTTCACATGCTGTTGAGTTATCTTAAGCCTAAAATCAAACAAGGCTAAAAAATGAAGATGCTATTCAAGTCTGTTTTGGCAGCGACAACGCTGGCGATAATCAGCTTAAGCTTTACTACGCAAGCTGAAACGGTTCCACCTCAGGCAGTCGATCAGGTAGATATCCAACGGTATGCGGGCAAGTGGTATGAAATTGCGCATCTACCGATGTATTTTCAGCGTAAGTGTGTATCCAATATCACTGCACAATATAGCGTCAATGCTAACCAGACTATGGGGGTATTAAATAGCTGCCGTATTGCCAGTGGAGAGATGATCAGCTCCGAAGGTATTGCCTATCCACAAAATGAAGAGAACAGCAAACTCAAGGTCAGCTTTTTGCCGCAAGGTTTGCGCTGGATGCCTTTTACCAAAGGTCATTATTGGGTGTTAAGAGTTGACCCGGAATATAAAGTGGCGCTAGTAGGTGGACCAAGCAGTAAATACCTGTGGATTTTGTCACGTGAACCGCAACTGGATGAAGCCACCTACCAGTCGTATCTGGAGACTGCGAAACACTATGGTTACGACATCACAAAGTTAATCAAATTACCGCATTAATCTGCTACCCTTTGGCCGAACTGCCTAGACTCTTACAGTTCGGCTTTTTTTCACTTCACATAAAATTCATATCTGGCTGATTACACTCATCAAACAGAATAAAGACAGTCGCTTAAAATTAGGATGAGTCCATGTTGAAAAGTCTAATTCGATGGATAGACAGCTGGTCTACACCCACAGCGCCCAAAACCCTGACTGCTGAAAATAGTAAAATTCAGTGGTTCAGAATTTTACCCTTTATTCTACTGCATCTGGCCTGTCTGGCAGTATTCTGGGTGGAGGTATCGTGGTTTGCACTGGGTTTCATGCTCGCATTCTACCTAATCCGTATGTTTTCCATTACGGCCTTTTTTCATCGCTATCTGTCACATAAAACTTTTCAGACTTCGCGTCCGGTGCAATTCCTGTTTGTGTTAATTGGAACTATGAGTGCACAGCGTGGTCCGCTATGGTGGGCGGCCCATCACCGTTATCACCACCGCTATACCGATACACTACAAGATCCACACTCCTCAACACATGGTTTTTGGTACAGCCACGTTGGCTGGTTTTTAAACGAATATAACTTTGCCACGCGTAAAGAAGTCATTAGAGATTGGCTGAAATATCCGGAACTGATCTGGCTGGACCGTTTCAGTTTAATTGTGGTGGTGCTGACCGCGGGCGGTATTTATGCGCTAGGGGAGTGGTTGGCTATGACCTGGCCGCAACTCGGTACCTCCGGCCTGCAATTGCTGGTCTGGGGGTTTGTGGTCTCCACTGTGTTGCTGCTCCATGCCACTTTGTGTATTAACTCATTGGCGCATCATTATGGCGGCCGGGATTTTGACACTGAAGATCACAGCCGCAACAACTTATTTCTGTCCATCATTACCTTGGGCGAAGGCTGGCACAACAATCACCATTATTATGCCGGCAGTACACGGCAGGGTTTTTACTGGTGGCAGATTGATGTGACCTATTACCTGCTGAAACTCATGTCTTTGTTCGGGCTGGTCTGGGGACTCAAGCCCATTCCCGCACGTGTCTATGATGTCAGTAAAATTGCCCGGGCTCGAAAACAGAAAAAAGCTGCCAAGACCGGCACTCCGACTATTCATTCAAAGGAATCACCATGAAAATTGCAATTATTGGTTCAGGTATTTCCGGTCTGTACGCTGCCTGGAAACTCAGCAAAGCGCATGAAGTCATAGTCTTTGAAAAGAATAACTACTTTGGTGGTCATACCGATACCCATCAGCTGAATATCGATGGTGAACAGGTTGCGGTGGACAGTGGCTTTATTGTCTTTAATGAGCATAACTATCCGCTGTTCTGCTCGATGCTAAAAGAACTTGGGATTCAATCGCAAAGCAGTGACATGAGCTTTTCGGTGAATAATCAGGTCAGTGGCTTACAGTACAATCCTTCAAAAAAATTCTCGTTATTGTTCCGACCTCAAAACTTTTTTAATGCAGATTTTCGCGCGATGTTGTCGGATTTGTTCCGTTTCTATGCGGCCAATAAAGATCTGGATGTGGAACAGGTCGATGCACAGCTCAGTATTGATGAGTATTTAAATCAACATGGTTATAGCGATGCCTTCCGTCAGGAACATCTCTATCCGATGTGTGGAGCGCTGTGGTCCTGTCCGGTGGAACAGGCCGGACAGATTCCCTATAAATTTGTGGTGAGCTTTTTCCAGCACCATCGCATGTTGCAACTGAAAGACCGGCCGTTATGGCTCACGGTCAAGGGTGGATCGGCTCGCTACGTTCGTGCGATTCAGTCCCAGACGAATATTATCTTCCGCAAAACGGGTGTGCTTCATGTATCCCGTAGTTCCAATGGTGTACTGGTTGAAACAGCACAGGGCAGTGAGCGTTTTGACTGGGTAATCTTTGCCAGTCATGCTGACGACAGCCTGAAACTACTTAAAGATCCGACAGCGCAGGAGCTGGACGTGCTGGGCAAGTTCCGCTATCAGGCTAACCGTATGGTGGTGCATTCTGATACCCGCATCATGCCCAAATCCCGTCGTCAATGGGCCAGCTGGCATGTGCATGTCACCCCGAGTCAGGCAGCTGAACAGACGCCATTCCAGCACAGCGGTATGCACTATGGTTTCAGTTACTGGATGAACCAGTTGCAAAACCTGCAATGCAAGACTCAGGTCTTTGCCACCCTGAATCCTAACTTTGCCTTGGATCCGAAAAAGGTCTGGGTCGAACGGCATTACCGTCATCCGGTGTTTGATGCCCCCGCAATTGAAGCCCAACAACGCTGGGCCGAGATCAATAGCCAGAACCGCACTTCATACTGTGGTGCTTACTGGGGCTGGGGCTTTCATGAGGATGGGGCGCGTAGCGCATCATGGGTAGTCGATCAGCTATTGAAACAGGCCGAACAGGCCGCCTAGGAGCACATGATGCAGATGTATCCACTGGCGATTGCCTCTGCCGAAATCCGGCACCGACGTTATTTGCCCAAAGCCCATGCTTTTGAGACCCAGCTAACCTATCTATGGTTTGATCCGGATCAGCTCGCGACCTTTACCGGTAAATCCTGGCTCTGGTCTTCCAGCCGCTGGAATTTTCTGACCTTGGATGAGCGCGATTTTCTGAGCATGGAATGTGGTTCAATCCGGCAGAAAGTTGCACGCCTGCTAATCAAGCGGGAAAACTATCTGTTACCGCATGCCGCTTCCATCCGGGTGCTGGCCTTGCCGCGCACACTGGGTTTCCGTTTCAATTCCGTAGTGTTTTATCTGGTCTTTGGTGCCACCGACCAGTTGCTCTTTGTGCTGAGTGAAATCACCAACACACCGTGGAATGAACGACAGGTCTACATTCACGACTGCCGGAACAATGCAGACGAACATGCGCCGTACCAGAGTCACCAGTTTGACTTTAAAAAGGCCTTTCATGTGTCGCCGTTCATGCCGATGGGGCTGGATTATCGCTGGCGCTTCAGCTTTTCGGATAGGCAGAACGTGATTCATATGCAGCTGTTTGAGCAGGGAATCTTGCAATTCGATGCCACCCTGAAATTTTCCTTGCAGGCCATCACGGTTCCTTCACAGCAGCATCGCTATGCTGTACTGAAAGTTCTTGAACCCTTCAGGATGGTCAGCGGAATTTATCTGCACGCCTTTCGTTTATGGAAAAAGAAAATTCCGTTTTACCGACATCCTAAAAAAGAAAAAGGAAATACATTGCGATGAAAACACTATTCATGGGAGAGCAAAGCACACTGCCGGTGGTACTGCGCCACCTGCTGAAATTACGCCATGGTCAGCTGATTTTTAAAGGTGTCTGGAACGGGGCTGTCGGGGAAAATAGCGATTTACAGGCGGTGATACAGGTGCATGATGTGCGTCTGATGGATCTACTGTTCCGTAATGGTGTACTGGGTGCTGCCGAAGGTTTTATCCGTGGCTACTGGAGCAGTGAAGATCTGGTCGATGTGATCCGCATTTTGGCACGTAACCGCGATGTGCTGGATCTGATGAATCAGAATGCAGTGGCCAAAGCCAGCCAGTTACTGTTAAAGGTCTGGTATAAATCGCGCAAGAATTCGATTGATGGCAGCCGCAAAAATATTGCCGAGCATTATGACCTGAGTAATGACTTTTTCAAGCTGTTCCTGGATTACAGCATGATGTATTCCAGTGCGGTGTTTAAAGAGCCGGGCATGAGCCTGGAACAGGCTTCGGATTATAAAAAAGAGCTGATCTGCCAGAAACTGCAACTCAAACCGATGGATCATTTGGTCGAAATTGGCAGCGGCTGGGGCGGTTTTGCCATTTATGCCGCGCAGCAGTATGGCTGCAAAGTCACCACCATCACCATTTCCAGAGCACAGTATGATGAAGCCGTGGCCCGGGTCGCTGCAGCCGGACTGTCACATCGTGTGACTGTGCAGCTGAAAGATTACCGCTTACTGGAAGGCAAATACGACAAGCTGGTGTCGATTGAAATGATCGAGGCCGTAGGTGAGCAGTATTTACCAACTTATTTCCGAAAATGCCGCGAGCTCCTCAAGCCGAATGGTCTAGCCTTGATACAGGCGATTACGATTGAAGATGCACGCTATGCCAAAGCCCTGAATACCGTGGACTATATCAAGCGCTATATTTTCCCGGGCAGTTTTATTCCCTGTATCAGTGTCATGACCCAGACCGCTTCCGAACAAAAACTGCGACTCAAACATCTGCAAGATATCGGCCAGAGCTATGCCCAGACCTTGCACTGCTGGCGTCAGCGTTTCTTGCAGCAGCATGATCAGGTACTTGGGCTTGGTTTTGATGAGCGTTTTATCCGCATGTGGGATTTTTATCTGTGTTATTGCGAAGGTGGCTTCCGCGAAGGCGTGATCAGTGATGTACATCTGCTGTTCGAAGCCAGTGCCTACTAAGCCAAGATAAAACAGGAGGGCCGAAATGCTGCTGAATTTACTGATGCTGAATGTCTTTATCATGCTCTGTAGCTGGGTGTTGGTGACCTATAACCGCAGAGCAGGGCTGGTCGATGTCGCTTGGAGTTTCAGTATTGCCCTCAATGTGATTATTGCCGCTTGGGCGATTGACAGTGCACCGATCTTGGTTCGCTTATTTCTGGGACTGGCGAGTGGGATCTGGTTTTCACGGCTGACTTGGCATCTGTTACGGCGCTATGCCAGTGAAACCCAAGAAGACACGCGTTATGCCAACATGCGCCGAGCGATGGGGGATTATCAGCATCTTGGTTTTCTGATGTTTTTTATATTTCAGGCAGGTTTGGCTCTACTGTTTTCTTACCCAATGCTGAAGCTGGTAAGTATCTCGACCGAGCAATGGAATGACTGGACTTTGGTCACTGTGATTGTGGCGGGCATGATCATGCTATCCGCTTTGATAGGCGAAAGCACTGCCGACCAACAACTTTACCGTTTTAAGCTAGATCCACAGAATCAAGGTAAAACCATGGATCAGGGACTCTGGAAATATTCGCGCCATCCGAATTATTTTTTTGAATGGCTGCACTGGTTTGCCTATCCGGTCCTTGGTCTGGCAGCAGGTGCCTATGGATTATGGATTTATCCGCTGCTGATGTGGCTGTTTCTGTACTACATCACCGGGATTCCCTTTAGTGAACAACAGGCGCTGGCACATCGCGGCGACAACTATAAAGACTATCAACGACGAACTTCAATGTTTATTCCGTGGCCACCCAAACAGTAGGTAAATACATGGACTTTATGATTCAACAATCTTTAAAACTGGTCGAAAGCGGCAAGCTGCCCGATTCAGTCATTCGCGCCGGCATTCGCAGCCTAAGCAAAAAACGTCTGGCACAGGAAGGACGCTTTGACCCGGCACTGGCGGCTCGGCGCTATATGGATGTGCTGCATATGCTGAAAAACAGCGAGATTGCCATCGAGACCGAAAAGGCCAATGAACAGCACTATGAACTCCCCACCGCATTTTTCCAGGCGGTGCTGGGCAAGCGTCTGAAATACAGCGCTAGCCTGTTTGAACATACTCATACCACCCTGGATCAGGCGGAAGAAGCCGCACTGGCCAGCTATTGCCAGCGTGCACAGTTAAAAGATGGACAGGATATTCTGGAAATTGGCTGTGGCTGGGGATCGTTGAGTCTGTATATGGCCGAGCATTATCCCAAGGCCCGCATTACGGTGGTGTCGAATTCCTCGACCCAGCGCCAGTATATTCAGGAACAGGCGCGTCTGAAAAAACTGCAGAACCTGACGGTGATCACCTGCGACGTCAATGTACTGCAACTGGAAGCCGCTTCTTTCGACCGTGTAGTTTCGGTGGAAATGTTTGAACATGTACGTAATTACCAAAAACTGTTTGAAAATATCAGCACCTGGCTGAAAGCAGATGGCCTGTTGTGGTGCCATATTTTCTGTCACCGTTTCCTGCATTATCCGTTTGAAGTGAAAAATGAATTTGACTGGATGTCGAAATATTTCTTTAGTGGTGGTCTGATGCCTGCAGCCTCAACCTTCCTGCATTTCCAGCAGCATTTGCAGCTGGAACAGCACTGGCAATGGGCCGGCACCCAATATGAACGCACCGCAAATGCCTGGCTGGAGAATATGGACCAAAAGCAGGCCGAACTGCAGCCCCTGTTTGAACAGACCTATGGTGCAGATGCTGCAATCTGGTGGCAGCGCTGGCGAATTTTCTTTATGGCCTGTGCCGAACTATTTGGTTATGACCATGGACGTGAATGGGTGATCGGCCACTTTCTGTTTAAGAAAAAAGCCATATAATTGAAAGATGAATCGGATGGGCCAGCGGGGAATAGACCAATGTTAAGGCTGTTTAGGGACAAACGCGATCATCCTTTGGGTGAGGTGTTTAACCGCTACTACTGGCTGCAAATCGGATTCATTGCCCTGTCTGTGGTGATCGGGATTGCCTGTAGTGCCTGGGTAATCAAGGGTTCATTGCTCAGAACTGCGCTGGAACAGGAAATGTCCCACTACTGGCAGCGGCTGGAACGTAATCCAGCTGCTGAACTGCCCGACACCAAAAACCTGTATGGTTACCGCTGGAACGATGTGCCGCCGGTCCAATTTCGCCACATGCAGCTTGAGCAAGGGGTGAACCGGCATTTTGTCGATGGCAAAGAGCGCATGACCGTTTATGGTGAAAAAGACGGACAGTATGTGCTGCTGGTGTTTGGCGAAAGCAACGTCAACAAGCTGGTCTGGCTGTTTGGTCTGGCACCGCTGATGGTCAGCCTGTTTGTGCTATATAGCGTATTGTGGTGGTGGAACCGTCGGGCCCGACGTTATTTTTCCCCGATTACCCGGTTGGCCAATGCGCTGGAACATATCGACTGGGAACATCAGAAAAATCAGGCTTCGCCTTTTCAGGACATCCGCACCGACTCCAATCTGGAAGCTGAATACCTCAAGCAGGCGCTGGAAAAATATCATCAGGTATTAAGCGAATTTATTCAGCGTGAGCGTGAATTTACCGGAGATGTTAGCCATGAGCTGCGCACGCCACTGACCATTTTAAAAGGCAATGTGCAGCTGTGTCAGGCACGCTATGGCGACAACAAGTCCTTTACCCGCCTGCATAACACCATTGAAGACATGCAGCTGCTGGTCGATACCTTGCTGGCCATTGCCCGCAATACCACCAATACTTTAACTGCTGAACCGACCATGCTTTCAGGATGTCTGGACAATCTGGTGCAGGATCTAGAGAGTGTCAGTCATAACAAAGGCATGCAGATTGACCTGCAAAAAGACCTCGATGAACAGCCGCGTAAACTTTATCCATCCATGACCAAAATGGTGTTTGGTAATATTCTGCGCAATGCGCTGAACTATTCACAGGGCACAGAAATTGATGTGATTCTGGAAAAAAATAAAGTGCTGATTGCTGACAATGGGGTCGGCATGCCTTTACCTAACAATTCTAAAGTTCAGGAACTGTCTGGTCAGCAGCTACAACTGGAAATCAAAGGGCATGGTATTGGATTGCAATTGGTGCAAAAGCTATGCAAACAGCTAGGTTGGCGTGTGGAGCTGTTTGACAGGCAATATTATCTTGACACTCATCAGAATGTTGATCTAGCAATGACCACTGGACTGATTGTTGTTGTGTACCTAAATTAGGCTTCATCTTCGAAAGCAATCTTTAAACCAATCCCAGATATGGTGTGAATCAGCTTTTGTTCAAAGGGTTTATCGACCATTTTGCGTAAATTATAGATATGACTGCGCAGAGCATCACTTTCTGGCTCTTCGTCACCCCAAAGCTGCATCATAATTTCCTGTTTGGTCAGTACTTTAGGAGAATGTCGCATTAGTAGCTTCAAAAGTTTAAACTGAATCGGAGGCAATTCAATGTTCTGCCCAGCTCGAGTTAGCTGTTGTGTTGCTGGGTCCAAAATTAGGTCATGAATTTGCAGACGACTGCTAGATACTTCACCCAGGGAACGTTTGATCAGGGCCTTGACCCGAACCACTAGCTCGTTAAAGTCAAAGGGCTTGACCAGATAATCATCCGTGCCGGAATTGAAGCCTTTAAGTTTGTCATCCAAGGTATCCCGAGCGGTAAGCATCAAGACAGGTAAGTCCAACCCCTCTTCATTGCGTAACCACTCGCACAATTCATAACCAGAACCATCAGGCAAATTAATGTCTAGTAGCAAGATATGGTAGCGTTGCTGTTTCAGTAATTGTCTAGCAGCACTCAGATTGCGGGCGTGATCGACCACAAAGCCATGTTCTTCAAGAAACTCGCATAGGGTAGAGGCCAGTTCATAATGGTCTTCAACCATCAGGATAAAATGTTTCGACATAGCGGCAGACACTAATTTAATAATTGCTGTTTTAATTTAGCACTAAATGGCTTGGGACCCAGCCATATATTAAAATATTGTTGTGCCAGAGGATGTTTAAGCTGCCCTAAACTTTGCTGGTTCAAAGATAAGCTCAGGGTCTGTGTAGCATGGTTGTATTTTAAACGGTAGAGGTCGCCTGATCTGACCGGACGATACAAATCGGTGATTGGGTTGAATAGAGCATGTATTTTTGCGTCTTTAACATTACGTTTCAGTAAATGTGTGGCCGCACGCTTAAATGCCCATTCCGGAATATTCTGTGTATAGGAAAAGTCCATCTGTATATTTTGTTTTTCCCAGGACTGGCTACAGTTTTGGGCAAAATAACTGGCCATACCGACCTGTTTTTGACCCACCATCAGCGGACCATTGCCGCATTGATTCAGGCTTTGTGCCTGTGCCCATGGACAGAAGCTACATCCCATCACTAACGCTGTACTAATCGCTATTTTTTGAAAGGCAGTAGCCATGAGTAGACCCCTCCAACATAAGGCAGGGAACGGTACAGGCCATTCGCAGGGTCCCAGAAATCCTGCTGGAAAATAATCTTGTTGTTTTCGTTGATCTTGATTTCACTGATACCGTAAGAGTCCATACTGCGGGTCGTGCCGAACATTTTAAAATCATAGGCCATATGCCAGTGCACATAGGCAGAGTCCTGATGATAAGAAGCGTTTAACAGCTTGACGCTGACCTTGCTGACCCGTTTGTTCATGCCTTGAAAGTGCTCCAGCAGATTTTGACGGGATGAAAATTGCGATAGGGTATCGTTAATAAACAGCTGGTCAGCATACAGCGATCCGGCTCTTTCCACAAATTTCGGTGTGCCCAAGGTATTAAAGGCTGAGGTAAAGCGGAGGCCGATATCCTGAGCTTTAGCCTGATCCAGCGCTATCCCCTGAATACCGTTTCTGGATTGAGCATAATCGGCTGAATAACTGGGAATACTTTTACATCCGGCTAACAACAGAAGCGGCAAGGATAAGGCTGTAGCAATAAGTGTTTTTACAAGTCTCATCATCAGTGTCCGTATGAAGTGTATCTTTATACCTTAGGCAGCACAGCGTGAACAGAATGTGAAATAGACGTTATAGATGAGCAATTGAATAGAATTTTTCAAATCAAAGATTAAATGTTTAACTTTTTTCTTCGGCCATTAACCAATCAATGATATTCATAACATCACGATTTTCGTTATTTTTTCTGACCATTGCATAAAAATTATAGTCACAATAGATAAAACCAAAAGGGGCAATGATCTTTCCATTTAACATTTCTTTTTCTACTAGAATTTGAGGTGCTATGGCAATTCCTAACCCAGACACTGCAGCTTCTATCATTAAATTCAGACTATCAAAATAACGGTCATTGGATTTTGGGCAAAAGCTTATTTGAAACTGATCAAACCATGTATGCCATGCACTTTTATTTGAGTGGGTATGAAGTAATGGATAGTTTAAAAGATCATTTACGGAATGAAGAAGATTTATTTCACGATTACAAATAGGACCCATGTTATCGGGAAATAACAGATATTTATTCAAAAAGTTGGGAAGTAGATGATGCTCACTGACGCTATTGATCAATATGTCAACCTTCTCTTTTTCTAACAATTTTAAGTCATTACATGTCATTAATTTGATATGGATATTGGGATAAATGACTTCGAGCTTTTCTAATCGAGGAATCAGCCAATTTGCCATAAAACTATGAGAAGCGCCTATGACAACTTCTACTTCTGAAGTTTTATTTGTTAACTCAAAGACGCATTGTTCTAAACGATTAAAAAGCTCCATACAAACGAGCGATAATTCTTCGGCATCCGCCGTCAGAGAGATGGTCGAGGAATGTCGAATAAACAATTTTTTATCCAACCATTCTTCTAACTGCTTTATTTGATGGCTAATCGCACTATGGGTGACACATAATTCTTCGGCAGCTAAGCTGAAACTTTTATTTCTGGCGACAGCTTCGAAAGCTTTTAAAGCATTAAGCGGAGGTAATGTTCTGCGTTTCATGTTGTAAAATTTTCTAACACCATAAGCTCAAAATATATCAATTATCATCAAAATGAAAATATTTTAAGATCGAACAAGTTTTGATAGTAAAAGAGATATGAGATGACAACCCCTTATGCAGGTAATGGTCCTGATGACTTAGGATTTTTTGGTAAATTTGGCGGATGTTACATGCCAGAGATCTTAATGCCAGCACTTCAAGAATTAGAACAAGCCTTTAATACTGTTCGGCACAAACCTGAATTTTGGGCTGAATATCATCAGATTTTAACGGACTTTGTCGGTCGTCCTAGTCCTCTTTTTTATGCAAAAAACCTAACAGCTTATGCAGGCGGCGCTCGAATATATTTCAAGCGAGAAGATTTGAACCATACGGGTGCGCATAAGATCAATAATTGTGTAGGGCAAATCTTATTAGCCAAATTTATGGGCAAAACCAGAATCATTGCAGAAACGGGTGCTGGGCAACATGGTGTTGCAACAGCAACGGTTTGCGCGCTGTTTAAGATGAAATGTACCATTTTTATGGGAGAAACAGATATTCAGCGGCAACAAATGAATGTTGAACGTATGAAATTACTCGGTGCTGAAGTCAGAAGTGTTCAAAAAGGGCGTGGGACTTTAAAAGATGCCATGAATGAAGCATTACGTGACTGGATTCGTCATGTGGATACAACCTATTACCTATTGGGTACGGGTGCGGGCCCTCATCCATATCCCACCATGGTCAGAGAATTTCAGAAAATTATTGGTTTAGAAGCCAGAAACCAAATACTCCTGAAAGAAAATAAACTGCCTGATGCTCTAGTTGCTTGCGTTGGTGGAGGATCAAATGCATTAGGGTTGATGCATCCTTTTCTAGAAGACCTGAATGTCAAAATGTTTGGCGTTGAAGCGGGTGGAAAAGGAACAAATAGCGGTGAACATGCCGCCTCTATTTGCAAGGGTCAAGTCGGTGTGCTGCATGGCAATTTAACTTATTTATTACAAGATTCAGATGGGCAGATTTTAGAGGGGCACTCTATATCAGCTGGCTTAGATTATCCTGGTGTTGGTCCTGAGCATGGTCTTCTGTTTGAAACAAGACGTGTTACATATACGGCGATCACCGATCAAGAAGCGGTAAATGCCTTTCAGCTTTTAAGTCAACAGGAGGGTATTATTCCTGCTCTTGAGAGTTCTCATGCGATTGCATATGCGATTCAACTTGCTCAAGAAATGCAGCCAGAACAGATCATTATTGTCAATTTAAGTGGCAGAGGAGACAAAGACTTAAACACGGTCAAAAAATATCTTGCAGGAGCTACAGCATGAACCGTCTAGATCAAACATTAGAGCAATTGAAACTGGAAAATCGAAGCGGTCTGGTCTGTTATTTTACTGCTGGAGATCCTAATTTTACAGAAAGTTGTCGTCTGTTAAGCCAATTGGGTCAAGCAGGGGCTGACATTATTGAAGTGGGTATTCCATTTTCTGATCCAGTGGCAGATGGAGAGATCATTCAGGCAGCGCATCTTCGGGCTTTAGATGCAGGTCAAACGGTAAAACAGACCATTGAGTTGGTAAAAGTAATCAGGCTGCATGATGACCAGACACCAATAATTTTCATGACTTATTTAAATCCGATTATGCAATATGGTTTTGAGACACTTATCGCCGAAACAGAAAATCTTATAGATGGAATATTGATTTTAGATGCTCCATATGGATATCGAGAAAACTTTGAAGTGCAGTTAAATGAAAAAAATATGCATTTAATTGCAATGACCGCGCCGACTACCCCAGTTGAAAGGTTAGAGCAAATTTCAGCGCGCGCGACAGGGTTTTTATATCATGTTGCAGAAAATGGCTTAACAGGAGGAGACTTCAATTTATCTTATCTTGAGAAAAAGATGACTGAAATTAAGCCGATTTTTAATATACCTGTTGCAATTGGTTTTGGGATCAAAAATGAAAGCCATGTTAGAGCACTAGTAAATAAAGTAGATCTTATTGTTATCGGTTCAGCACTCGTCGATAATTTTTTTAATAAGGGAATAAATGAGACCTTAGAAAAGGTCAAATTGTTTGCACAGATACTTAGAGAAAATAAATAAGGGCTTAGGAAGTTAAAGAGGGTTATTACGGAGTAGTTTAAGCAAATCGAGGTATAAATTACTATGCCGATGATTGAAGCGATACTCCGTTTCTTTAAGATGCAAATAAAACATCTTTTTGTCAATTCCATTAAATTTGATTAGCCGCTTTTTGGCATAGCCCCAAAAGGATTCTATACCGTTAATATGTCGCTCCCCACAAGCAAATTCATTGTTGCCATGATTCACCCTCAAATGCTTGTCAAAGCCAATATCAACCAAACCATCATAGCCTCTCCAGCCATCTGTATTGATCACTGAATCAAGCTCAAGATGCCCACGGATAATGCCTTGTAGCGTGGCTTTGGAGCAATCTGGGACAATTTCTGTTATACATTCCCATCTCGTTTGAGTAGTCCAAACACAATGGTTTTCCCTGATGCGCCACGACCTCGTTTACCACGAACACGACGCGCACCGAAGTAGGACTCATCCAGCTCAACAATACCGTTGAAAGGGGATATTTCTTCACATTGAATCGCAATTTTTTTACGCAATTTAATATAGATCGTATTAATGGAACGCACAGAAATATCGGTGAGTTTAGCTGTATCTGATGCGGTAAAATCCATGGCAAAAAAGCGAATGATCTGCCTGAATTTTGCTTCTGTGATTTTTGAACGAGAATAGTATCTATTTTTTGCTTTCATATTAGGAAGTTACCATAGTTTTTAATATGCTTAACTTCCTAAGCCCCTAAGTTTTTAAAGGAAACGGAGGTTGAGTTAAAATGCCCCCATCTCTGTAGGTTCTGAAATTTTACTTATTGTTATACTAAGATGATTCTCAAAAGGACAGGATTAACTCGAATGAATGGCTGTTCAGAATATGGCTTACTCTTTTGAGTAAGCCTTTGAGTGTATATGGGAAAATTATAATTATTTAAGTGCTTGATGCTCTTTGCATTAACAATAGAGTTTGAATTTTTGATCCTAATAAATGCACGATTAAACCCAGCATAACAATACATGAACCCAACCACTGCAAAGTATTTAATTTTTCATCTAAAAATAAATAGGCAAAAATCATACTTATAACAGGTACCCAGAGTGACAATGGGCTAATTTTAGCAGCAGGATAACGTGTCAGTAGGTAGATCCATAAGCCATATCCGACAATAGTGGCAAAGTAAGCGAGAAATGCTGCAGCACCAAATCCTTTCCATGTCAGCGCATGCCAATCGGCTATGATACCTTGCCAGCCAATATCTTGTACCGCTAAAAGTAAAAACCATAAAGGGGTAAGAATATTGCCCCATACGACCAGACCAATTGGGTTAACAGGCCCCATTTTTTTGACTACGATATTGCCACAGGCCCATGAAATTGCAGAGCATAAAACCAATGCTAGCCCCATTAATGGCACATGACTATGTTTTTGACCGAATGCAATTAGCATTAAGCCCATAAAGGCAATCGCTATGGCCAACCACTGGTTCCAGAAGGCTTGTTCACGTAATAAAAATGCTGCAATCACGACAGTAAAAAATGCTTGGGATTGAACCACCAAAGCGACTAGACCTGTAGGCATTCCAGTCGCAATTGCACTGAACATAAATGCAAATTGAGAAAAGTTACTAATAAAGCCATAAAGTAATAACCATTTCCACCCGACGCTTGGAATTCGGATAAAGAAGAGAGCAGGCAATAAAACCAGTAGATAGCGTAAACATCCGAGGAGCATAGGGTGTAACTCACTGACCCCAACTTTCATAAAATAAAAGTTAATACCCCAGATGAACACCACTGCAAATGCAGCAAGTTTATCTTTTAAAAGCATGTGTGATTTCCTAAAGACAAGGATGACCTTTACAAAGTACAGGTCATTGTGTTTGAGGATTAAATTTTGGTTTGTTTGACAGGGATGAGCGTATTCAGTTGAGTACTTTGATGACGTAATTTAATTAGCTCTACATAATCTCGAATAATGAAGATACAGAATAGGATGCCTGCACTTGCGATACCGAACCAGAACGCTTTTTGAAGACTAGGAATAAAAGCCATGGCTGCAAAGATGGAAAGCATGCCGATGATTGCAAAATAACTCAGGTATGGGAAACACCACATACGAACTTTTAAACGTTCAGGTGCTACACGCTCTAAGTGGCGACGCAAACGAATTTGAGAGAATGCAATCACGATATAGACAAATAAGGCTACAGTTCCATAAGATTCGACCAAGAAAGGGAATACAGCATCTGGTGAGAAGTATGAAGCTAAAATTGAGAAATAACCAAATAAGGTACTGAACAGAATGGCACGAATAGGAACCCCATTTTTTGAAAGTTTGGTCAAACTACGAGGTGCATCGCCATTTTGGGTTAAAGCAAACAACATACGGCTTGCAGCATAAACTCCAGAATTTAAGCAACTGAGTACAGCCACCAGAATCACAACATTCATAATGTCCGCAACAAACGGAATATTCAATACTTTTAGTGCACTTACGTAAGGTGTCGCAATTTCTGTACTGTTCCAAGGGACGATGCAGACCACTAATAAAATAGAGCAAACATAGAAAATCAGGACGCGAGAAATCACGGATTGTGTGGCTTTGGCAACTGATTTTTCAGGATCTTTAGTTTCTGCAGCGGCAATGGTGACGATCTCTGCACCAAAGTAAAATCCAGTTGCGGCAACAGCACCCGATAAGACTGGTCCCCAACCATTTGGCATAAAGCCACCATGATTTAACAATTCACCAAATCCCGCGGCTTGATGGTTTGGCCAAAGACCGAACATATATAAAGAACAAAGGAAAATGAAAAGACCAATCGCAGCAACTTTAATAGATGAGAACCAAAATTCGAATTCACCAAAGGATTTTACGGAGAATAAGTTAGTTGCTGTTAATAGGGCGAGTAAAACTAGACTGACAATCCATTGAGGTGTATCAGGTAACCAATACGCCAAGAGTTTTGCACCGACAATCGCTTCTAATGCAATCACGATGACCCAGAAATACCAATACATCCATCCCGTCATGAAACCTGCGAGTCGAGATAAATAAGGCGAATCTTGGAAAGCATGGCGTGCATATGCATAGAAGGAGCCTGATACAGGAGAGGCGGTTGCTAGTTCACCGAGCATTCGCATCACTAAAATAATCAATACACCCGTAATCAGGAAGGACAAAATTGCGGCTGGACCAGCAGATTGAATCACTACAGAACTACCTACAAATAGTCCCATTCCAATAACACCACCGAGTGCCATCATTTGAACATGGCGGGGTTTTAAAGTACTTTTTAAACTTTGATTTGAATCTGAATCATACATGATGGATTCCCTCTTATATTTTTATAACCGAATCATTACAGATGATTGAATGTGCGCTTAAAGCACTTCATCTCTTAAGTGGTACCAGCGATATAACAGTGCTTGCCCGAGTCGACGAAATGGTCGAAACAGATGTGAAGGCAAAGGGGATTGATAAATTGGAAGCTCAAATTGAGGGCGTTGTATTCCCATCACGCGTTCTGCGAGACGGCGTCCTGCCATCGCGGAGAAAGACACACCATTACCACCATAACCTATAGCGTAATAAATGCTTTCTTCAGGGTTGGGTTGTACGATACGAGGCATCATGTCATGACTCACATCGACCCAACCCCACCAAGAATAAGCAATAGGTATGCCACGTAGACTTGGAAATTTGCGATAAAGCCCTTCTTTTAAGCGTTCGAGATGGACTGGATTGTCTGCATCCGCACCTGTTAAGGAACTTCTACTGCCACATTGCATAGATCCATCAGGGAGTAGGCGATAATAGTGACGTAAAGTTCGGGTATCTGTAATAAATGTGGTGCTGTGTAAGCCTGCTTCAGCACGTTCCGCAGCTGTTAAAGGACGCGTCACAATAGAATTGGATAAAATCGGCATGATTTTTCCAGATAGATGCGGGTGTAATCCATTAGGCGTATAGCCACCTGTTGCAACCGCTACACGTTTCGCTTTGACAATGCCATTTGGGGTACGTAAATAGTGGATGCCATTGCGCGTTTCCCAGCCATGCACTGGACTAGAAGTGTGTACTTTGGCACCAGCAGCACGGGCACGCTTTAAGTAGCCAAAAGCCAGTTTTAAGGGGTGTACGCCAACACCATCGGGTTCCAGTAAGGCTCCGGCAGCTTCCTGATCAGCCACATACTCTTCATGCAGTTGCTCACGGTTCAACATACGAGTCTGATAGCCGAACACCTCTTTCATGACGCGACCTTCATTTTCAAGGAAAGCCATTTTTTTTGCACGATGGGCGATATAAAGATGTCCACCATCTTGCGCATCACATTCAATACCGCTCACGAGGTCTTTAAAGTAGTCAAAGCCCTCCCGAATTTCGGCATCAAGACGTTTGGCGGTCTCTAATCCCCATTTTTCAATCCATTGGGAGCGATACAGACGACCCGAAGCATTTTGACCTTGCCCACCGTTACGGCTGGTACAGCCCCATGCGGTACGGTTTGCTTCAAGCACAAGAGGTGCGGCACCAAATTGTTCAGCCAGTGTTAGTGCTGTCGATAGCCCAGTGAAGCCTCCACCAATAATGACAATGTCCGCTTCGGTGTCACCCATTAATGGCCCATCATCTTCGGGTGGCGTACCTGCTGTGCCGACCCAATAAGTTGGCGCATAATTTTCATTACCTGATAGGACAGGAGTGGTTAAAGGGTCAAACTGTGAGTTGTAACTTTTAAAACTCTGTGGCGGTATAGATTTATGCAGTTCTAGGCGCTCGCGAAATGAACTTGCATGTTGGACAGATTGATTCATTGAATGACTCCTTATGCGATTGCTTGCACAGGTCTATTTTTACGGAATGCATTTTTGACGAGAATTTTTCCATCTTTAAATGTAAAGACATCAACCATATTGGCTTCAATCCAGCCTCCATCAGCAGTCGTTGCTGTAAAAGTTGTTTCTGAAATACCGAACTCCGCGTTATCACTGATCCAGTGTTTACCGTTACGCCACTGAGCATCTGGAAAACTTTGAAAGGTATTGCTAAATGCTTGACGAACTGCATCTAAGCCCTCAATTCTGGTTCCAAAAACATCATCTCCAGCCACAGTTTCAAACCGACATTCTGGATGCATGCATGCCATGAGTTGTTCAACATCATGTTGATTCCAAGCTGTTGAAAAATCGGTAAGAAGTTGGATTAATTGTGCTTGCTGCATTTGTATTGCTCCAAAATTAGGTTTTATAAACTGATGAAATGAATGTACGGAAATACTGAAATATGGCGTAGTACCAGATTTAGAGTTTTGATGGAGCCAGCAATTAATATTATTAAGTTATTGTTTTTAAATAAATAGTTTAAATTAATAGGAGTGGAATGCCTTTTGCTTTATATCAAGTAAGTCCAGTTTTAGCTTAAAGATGGACTGAAACCATGAGCTTTGCACCAGTTTGAGTAGGCAAGCATCAAAATGGATCGCAGCAATGCACAGATATAAGGATTAATTAGTGAGTTCAGCAATTTCAGCTACAGTTTGGCAAGCATTATTTTCTAATACGGCACAGAGTGGTTTGAATTTACAGGGCAGAATCTGCCGTATGATGTTTTCGGCTTTAGTACAAGGTTATTTAAAACCAGGTATGGTAGTACCTTCTAGCCGAGATTTAGCTGATCAACTGGGTGTTGGTAGAAATACGGTCACCATTGCGTATCAACAATTGGTTGCTGAGCGAATTTTGGAATCCAAACAGCGGAGTGGACATTTTGTCTGTTTAAATTTCCAGATTGATAGTAGTGAGAGTAAAACCATTCGGACTACATCAAAAGCGACGACCTGGGGTGCTCGCTTTTGTATACGACCTTCAGCACAAAGGCATTTAACTAAACCAAGTGATTGGATGAATTATTCCTATCCTTTTATTTATGGTCAGCCAGATGCGGAAAACTTTCCTGCTTCAGCTTGGAGGGAATGTGCATTACGTGCCTTATCTGCAAAAGATGCCTCAATATGGTCACAAGATATTACTCAACAGGGGGACGACGCTTATCTCATAAATGCAATACGTCAGCATATTTTGCCCACGCGAGGCATCATGGCTCAAGAGAACGAAATCTTGTTAACCGTAGGGAGTCAGCATGGTTTATATATGTTGGCGACGTTATTAATGCGGCAGAATCATGTCATTGGTGTCGAAGAACCTGGTTATCCAGATGCACGTAATATATTTTTGCTACAGACCCAGCATATTGTGCCTTTAGCCGTGGATCATGAGGGGGTGACTTTAACTCGGGCAAATGAGTGTGATTATTTATTTGTTACACCAGGGCGACAATGTCCAACAGGAGTAACCATGTCTCCACAACGCCGACAAAATTTATTGCAGCTAGTAGAACAAAACGACAGCATTATTATTGAAGATGAATATGATGCTCAAGTGTTGGTGCAAAATACGACGATCCCCGCGCTAAAAAGTTTAGATCGACATGGACGAGTCATTTATCTTGGAAGTCTATCTAAGCCATTGGCACCTGGGTTACGTCTGGGATATATCGTTGCCGCACCTGAATTAATACAAGAACTTCGACATTTACGCCGGCTGATGTTACGACATCCAAATGTGTTCAATCAACGTGTCTTTGCTTTGTTTATCGATCAAGGCTATTACCATAGCATGTTACGCCGTCAGCACCAATTACACCGACAACGGGGTGAAATACTCAATAAGGCATTAAAACAATATCTTCCAACATGGAAACCTTATGCTTTGAATGGCGGTTCGGCATGTTGGATTGATACAGCATCTGAAATTGATACTGCTGTCTTACCTCACTATGCTGCGAATTTAGGCGTATTCATTGAGTCGGGACAATCTTTCTTTTTAGATTTCGATAAGCAGAAGCATTTTCTACGTTTAGGTCTAGGTTCAATCAGCGCTGATCTAATTAATAAAGGTGTTTTTAACTTGGCGATGGCGGTTGAAGAGTATTATTTATACAACTAAATACATACGTACTAATTAGTAAGGAGGTAGTGGTTGAACCGTACCGGGTTTGTCGGAGACTTTTTATTTAAGTTAGGCCACCTGACCTAACGGATTAATTTTATCATAGTACATTGCTTCAAAATCAAAAGGTGACACATAATCTAGTGCACTATGTACACGCTCTTTATTGAACCAATCTACCCAGTTTAATGTCGCAAGTTGTACATCCACTAAACCGTGCCAATCCGCTTTTAAATATTCAATCACCGGTTGTACCGACTGAAGCTTGTAAATTTGCTGCTTCTAAGCGATTGGTATAGAGAATGGAAAGATCTTGCACGCCTCTGTCACTATGATGAATCACGTTTTTTGGCACGCCTCGATCATGCAATGCTTGCTCCAATGCATCCAGGACCATGTCTGTATTCATACGTGTTGATACTTTCCATCCAACAATTGCTCGTGAGAACACATCAATAATAAAGGCGGTATAGACCCAACCTGAATGGGTTTGAATATACGTGAAGTCAGCGACCTGAGATACCGTCTTGGTAGTCAATCAGGTTTTGAGATTATTCGACCAATAAATAATCTCTTTGATAGGCAGTCTGATGTTTTAAAACACCATAACACCTTGTATACCTAGCTTTTGCATCAATCGAGCAACTGTACAGGGCGCAATAATATAGCCTTCACGTTTCAGTTTTTGCCAAACTTTACGTACACCATATCGACCTGAACTTTCCTTCCAAATTCGTTTAATTTGTTCAGCATGATGCTCATCATGTAGATCTCGTTTCGCTCGATGTTCTGGATTTACTGTGAGATTTAGTGTTCGATAATAGGTAGAAGCCGCGATTGGTAAAATCCTACAAATCGCTTCAACACCATATCGATCTTTATTTTTATGGATAAAATCCACCATTATTTGTGTGGACGGTCGAGCTCCGCCTGGGCGAAAAAAGCGGCTGCTTTACGTAGAATTTCATTGGCTCGTTGCAGTTCTTTATTTTCGCGTTCGAGTTGTTTAATACGTTCTTGGTCTGAAAGCTGCTCTACTTTAACTGGATTTTGTTTATCTAAATATTTTTGATACCAAACACGTAGTGTTTCAGGAGTATAGCCCTTGCGCAGCATGCTGCTCAGGAACAATTGCTGTGATTGCAGCCCAAGTAGAAGGATAATCTTTTTCGGATTCAATCAATAATTGAACCGTTCTTTCTCTGATTTCAGGGGTATATTTTAATTTTGTCATCGGGATAGTCTCTCAGAATATTGACTCTCCGGCAAACCCGGTACGATTCAGTCTTTTATCTTAAGTGTCCTTAATAAAAACAATAGATTATTCAAATAAATATGTATATGGTTTTACTGGAATAATGTTGTACGTTGATATGAAAAGCTTAAACTAGTTATTTTTGGCAGTCCCAAATATGGTTATATGCGTCTAGAATTTTGATGGCTATTTACTTTATAATACCATTAAAATTTATTACTTTTCTTCGTATGCGTTCATCAACATGGATTACCGTTTTAGTAAGTTTGTTCATGTTCCAAAGCCTTTGGAATGTGGCAGCTGCTTTCTGTATCCATGAAGAAAGCATACCCCTGAATCAAAACTATCATTTTGGACACCATAACAATGTTTTATGTGTGAGTGATGTTCAACATGATTATCATCAAGTTTCAGAATCAATTGCAAATACATTAGATTTGGGTGAGGATCATCAGGATCATCTTCCCTCAATGAACCAATTGATTTTAGAACAACGTCAAGTTTCTTTTATACAAATACTGTTTTCATATACTGTTAGACCAGAGTATTTTTGGAACAATGATTACCGTTCGCCTGACTTAAGTTCACAAAGCCCGCCTCCCGAAATTTCCCCGCTAATGGTGGGGTAGCCTTAAATATTCCCACCACTTTCAAATTTAATTTAGTGGGAAATATCCATGTCTTTTCAAAATATGACTTTTACAAGTCAATGCATCGCTATTGGGCTTTTGCTAGTTGGTATTCAAAATAGCTATACCTATGCAAGTGAAATTTCAAATTTTCAAGATGCTTTAGTCAAAGTTCAGCAATATCAATCACAGTCTGAATCGCAGATACAGCGCCAACAATTGGCGACATTAAATATTCAAAACAGCCGTTTGTGGCAAAATCCAGTGTTCTCCATTGAACAAAATGGATTTGATTCCAATCAGGAACAAGAACTAAGTATCGGTATTAGCCAGCCACTCGATGTTTTTGGCCAACGTAAGATTAATCAAAAAATAGCCTTAATTTCAGAACAGCAGCTTCACTTACAAGAACAGCTTTGGCAAGCTCAGAGTGAGTTGGTGGTGAAGTATGCTTGGGCACAGTATCTATTATCTGAAACTGAAACGACTATCTTTGCAAAGCAACTTAAGCTCAGCCAAAGCAACTTAAACAGTGCTAAAAAGCGTTATCAAGCGGGTAGTATTGCTTTGGTAGATTATGAGCGTACTCAGATTGAACATTTAGATAGTCAAAGACAATATCAACAGGCTTTACTTGAGCTGCAAGCGTCGCAGCGACAACTTTCTAATTTATGGGGAGACTCCCAACCTTCCTTAAGTGTTCTATCAAACAAAGTGGTTTGGCCAAGCGAGATTGAACGTTCAGTTGAAAAAAATATCCAACAAGGTTGGCTCGAAAAACTGTATGCCTTGAATAAGCAACAATCTCAGCAAAAAGTAGAGAATTTAAGAATTAAAAACCTTCCTCAACCCACGTTGAATCTCGGCATGACTCAGACTAAATCACCTCAATCTTTGGATGAAAAGACTTTGGCATTGGGTGTCGAAATTCCTTTAAATATTTTTAATCGTCAGCAATATACGATTCCAATGGCAGAGCGCCAACAGCAGTTATTAAATCAAGTCCAACAAAGAGAATTGAAACAACAAATTCTTGAAATTGCTAATCGTTTGAATGAGCTGAAAGGGTTGCGTCAACAATTTGATGCTATCAATACGCAAATACAGCTTTCCGAGAAAGTCCATTCTCGAACTTTACAGGGGTTTCAGGCAGGCAAATTCTCTATCACGGATATGCACCAGACATCTCTTCAGTTGCAAAATTTACGTTTAGTACAACTGCAAATACTCAAACAAGCTTGGCAGATCGGCCTCAGTGTTGAGGCTTTAAGCTTAGGCACAAGTTATGAAGAGATCAGCCAATCTAATGCTTATAGCCAACTCAATAAAAAAGCCTTTGTCGAAACTCAAAATCTGCTGAATGGTCAGGGAGAATAAGGTGAAAAAATATCAATTTGGAAAAATCTCTCAACCCATTTTAATCAGTGTATTGATCGGCTTAACGGCTTTAATCAGCGTATGGATCTGGTTGGGTAATCAAAATGAAAAAAATGATGAGCATGGGCATGATGGTGAAGATGAACAGCATGATGATCATGCTAAAGAAAGTAAAGAAGATCAGCATAGTGAAGAAGGCGAAATAGAGCTTACAGCGCAACAGATGGTGGAACATAGCCTTAAAGTTGAAACAGTCACACAGGGGGAGATAAACAGCTTTGTAACACTCCCTGGAAAATTGGTGGTGAATACGGATCAACAAGCGCATATTTCACCGAATTTTAGTGGTCATGTTGAGCAAGTTAATGTGGCACTTGGTCAGTATGTGGAACGTGGTCAAACGCTTGCAGTACTTTCCGTCCCTGAATTAATTGATCAACAAGCGAGTTTGAGCATTGCGCAGTCAAGTTTGCGTTTGGCACAGCAAGAATACCAACGAGAACAACAGTTATGGTCACAAGGTATTTCGGCAAAGCAAGATTTGCAGCGTGCTGAAAATGCCTATCGCCAAGCCCAAATTACAGTGCAATCTCAGCAAGCCCGTCTACACGCTCTAGGTTCAACTGGGCAAAATGGACGTTTTGTTATTCGCGCACCCATTCCAGGCATGATCAGTCAAAAAGACATTGTGGTAGGTGAAAATGTCCAACTGGCGGATCAGCTTTTTGTGATTGAAAATCTAAAAGACCTTTGGTTGGAATTTAATCTACCAAATACCTCAAATATTCAGCTTCAAGCGGGGCAAATTTTAAATTTTAAAACCAATGGTTCTGATCAAAATTACCAAGCAAAAGTGCAAACGCTGAATTCACAGGCAGATTTACAAACTGGACGTTTACAAGTGCGTGCCAAAGTCACCACACAAGCGGATGTACTGCGTCCAAATGTTTTGGTAAATGTTTTTGTGACTGATGCACAAGCAAAAACAGCGTTAAGAGTTCAGAAAAAAGCCTTACAGCAGGTTGAAGGAAAACCTGTGGTATTTGTGATTGAGTCTGAAGAAAAGGGACAGGTTCATCTTAAAGCACAGCTAATAGAAGTGGGCGTGAGCAGTCAGGATGGGCAATGGCTAGAAGTCATTTCTGGATTAACTGAAGGGCAGAAATACATTGCTGATGGCAGTTTTTTATTAAAGTCTGAATTAGAAAAAGATGAGGCCGGTCATGAGCATTAATCAAGATTTACCTCATCCTGAAGGATTATTTGAGCGCATTATTCAGTTTGCAATTCAAAATGCTATTTGGGTGATGCTGTTTGTCTGCACATGGATTGCGGTGGGTATTTATAGTTATCAGAAGTTGCCAATTGATGCTGTTCCTGACATTACCAATACCCAAGTACAGATCAATACCCAAGCCAATGGTTTTACAGCACTTGAAGTAGAACAACGGATTACCTATCCGATTGAAAATGCCATGGCGGGTATTCCAGATTTGGAGCTAACACGTTCAATCTCCCGCTATGGATTATCCCAAGTCACTGTTGTATTTAAAGATGGAACCGATATCTATTGGGCACGTCAACAAATTAACCAGCGTGTGCAAGAGGTACAGGCAGAACTACCCAATCAAGTTTCACCTACTATGTCACCTGTATCGACTGGTTTAGGGGAAATCTATCAATGGGTCGTTAAAGCTGAACCAAATGCAAAAAAGGCAGATGGTTCTACTTATACAGCGATGGATTTAAGAGAAATTCAGGATTGGATTGTTCGACCGCAACTGCAACGAGTTAAAGGTGTTGCTGAGGTTAATAGTATTGGTGGCTATAATAAAACCTATCTCGTTTCGCCCGATCTAAGTCGTATGCAGCAGTTGAATGTTGGTTTAGATCAATTACAGCAAGCCTTGACACTGAATAATGAAAATCGTGGTGCAGGGTTCATTGAGGAAAATGGTCAGCAACTCACGGTTCGTGTGCCGGGTACCTTGAATAATATCAGTGATATTGAAAACACCATGATTGCAAGTCCGAACGGTAGTCCAATCCGTGTGGGTGATATTGCTCAAGTCTCCATTGGTCATGACTTAAGAACAGGTGGTGCTACCTATAACGGTGTGGAAACGGTACTTGGGATTGCCATGATGGCGATGGGCGAAAATAGCCGTACGGTATCAAAATCGGTAGATGCTAAGATCCAAGAGGTTCAGAAAAGCTTACCCAAAGGGGTTAAAATTGAAACTGTTTATGACCGCACCAGCTTGGTCGAAAAGGCGATTAAAACGGTACAAAAAAACCTGATTGAAGGCGCCATTTTGGTCATCGTCATTCTTTTTTTATTTCTCGGGAATATTCGTGCAGCCTTAATTACAGCCTGTGTGATCCCATTGTCGATGCTATTCACACTCACAGGGATGGCGCAAAAAAATATCAGTGCCAATCTCATGAGTTTAGGTGCTTTAGATTTTGGGATTATTGTCGATGGGGCGGTGGTGATTGTTGAAAACTGTATTCGTCGTTTGGCACATACTCAGCAACAGTTAAAGCGACAATTAACTCAACAAGAGCGTTTTAAAGAGGTCTTTTTAGCCGCACGCCAAGCTCGACGTCCCTTGATTTTTGGGCAATTGATCATTTTAGTGGTGTATTTTCCGATTTTTGCTTTAAGTGGTGTGGAAGCAAAAATGTTCCATCCGATGGCACTGACAGTGGTACTCGCCCTTGTTGCAGCCATTATTTTATCGATCACATTTGTGCCTGCTGCGGTGGCATTGTGGGTCAAAGGCGATATTCAAGAAAAAGAAAGTCGTTGGATGTTATGGCTAAAAGCTAAATATCAGCAAACTCTTGATATTGCGTACCAATACAAAGCAGTTGTGCTGACTTTTGCACTGTGTTTATTAGTGATTATAGGATTCATCAGTACCAAACTCGGCAGTGAATTTGCACCACAGCTCAGTGAAGGAGACTTTGCGGTACAACAGTTGCGTTCACCAAGTACAGGCTTAGAAGAGTCTTTACGTATTCAGGAGAATACTGAAAAGCTTCTTTTAAAGAGTTTCCCTGAAATTAAGGCAGTATTTGCCAGAACGGGTACAGCCGAGGTTGCAACAGATGTCATGCCACCCAATATTGCAGATGGCTATATCATGTTAAAGCCTCGTTCAGAATGGCCAAATCCTAAAGAAAGTTTAGATGAATTACGTGGCCGTATGGTGACGTATTTAGCCACGATTCCAGGCAATAATAGTGAATTTTCACAACCGATTGAACTCCGATTTAATGAATTGATCTCAGGTGTGCGTAGTGATGTTGGTGTGAAAATCTTCGGTGATGATATGGATGTCCTCAATACTGAAGCGACTAAAATCTCCAAAATCATTCAGCAAATATCGGGTAGCAGTGCCGTGAAAGTCGAGCAGACCTCAGGTTTGCCATTACTAAATGTCGAGGTAAATAAAGCTTTGGCTGCGCAATATGGGCTAAGTGTGCGTTCAATTCAAGACCTTGTGGCAACCAGTATTGGTGGTCAAAATGTGGGTGAAATCTTAGAAGGTGATCGACGTTTTGATTTTGAAATTAGATTAACTGATCAAGATCGAAATACATCAACAGTTGCTCAGTTGCCGATTCAGCTTCCTAGTGGAGGGCAAATTGTCTTAGCCGATGTTGCGACAGTCAGTCTAATCGAAGGTGTGAACCAAGTCAGCCGTGAAAATGGTAAACGTCGTATTGTCGTGACAACGAATGTTGAAGGGCGTGATCTGGGTTCTTATGTTTCTGAACTGCAAAAGCAGTTAAAAGACTATGATCTGCCAAGTGGATACTGGATTGAATATGGTGGCCAATTTGAAAATTTAGCTTCAGCTCAATCACGTATGCAAATTGTGATTCCACTGGCCTTATTGACTATCTTTATTTTGCTCATGGCAGTATTTCATAATGTTAAAGAGAGTCTTTTGGTATTTACAGGCGTACCGTTTGCTTTAACGGGTGGTGTTTTATTCCTCTGGCTACGTGGTATTCCCTTATCCATGTCAGCAGGGATTGGCTTTATTGCACTATCAGGTGTTGCTGTCTTGAATGGCCTGGTGATGCTGACATTTATCAAAGAGCTTCGAAATCAATACAGCTTAGATGAAGCAGTATGGAAAGGGGCAGTTTTGCGTCTACGTCCTGTGCTGATGACGGCTTGTGTCGCTTCACTTGGTTTTGTACCAATGGCACTGGCAACCGGAACAGGCGCTGAGGTTCAACGGCCTCTAGCAACCGTAGTGATTGGCGGGATTATTTCATCTACTTTACTTACCTTAGTTTTATTGCCAGTACTGTATAGATGGGTAAATGAAAAGAAAGTTTCTTAATCCATTAGATTAATTAATTTTTAGCAGAGATATTGAGGCTATCTCAAGCGTCTCTGCTAATCATAGATAGAATAAGGAAATTTTTAGGGAGAGATTACTTCATCTTTATAATCTAAGTCTTATTTAACCTGAATCGCGGATAAGAAATTGACTTGACAAATAAGAGGACTAGAGCCATCAGTTGAGTTAGAGGTGGTTCCACTTGTTTGAACAACTAAAAGCGTATTTATAAGTGATATTCCGCTCTAGTTAAGCCACCTTGTTTTGTTGGGGTAGCTGATCATTGTAAAATTCATTTGGTGTCATTTTGTCCAGCCTCGAATGAGGTCGTTTCAAATTATAAAACTCAAAATATGCACTCAATTGCTTTTTCGCATCTGTGACACTGCTATAAGCTTTGAGATACACCTCTTCATATCTAACGCTCCGCCATAATCGTTCAACCATCACATTATCAACCCATCGACCTTTACCATCCATACTAATCGATACCCTATGCGCAAGTACCTTGCGGCTATGCCAATCAATCACAGCACATAAATAAACAAAGCCTTTTGCCATAGGGATATACGTTATATCCGTAGACCACACTTGATTACTGCGCTGAATGGCCAATCCTTTGAGTCGATATGGATATTTACGGTGAGCTTGATTAGCCTGGCTTAAATTTGGTTTGCAATATAACGCCTGAATACCCATTTTCTTCATTAAAGTACGTGTATGACGTCGTCCTATATGATGCCCTTGACGATTCAACAAATCACGCATCATACGACTGCCTGCAAAAGGATATTGCATATGTAATTCATCAATACATCGCATCAGCTTGAGATCTGATGAGCTAACAGGTTTTGGGCGATAATAATAACAACCACGAGAGACTTTCAGTAACTTAGCTTGTTTAGATACTGAAATTTGAAGTGAGTGATCGATTAACTTTTGTGGTTGAAGCGGCCCAGTTTCTTCAACACACCTTCTAAAAAATCAATTTCTAATGCCTGCTCACCGATTTTTGCATGTAACTTTTTAAGATCAATGGGGGGGGGGGGGCTGATGGAGCTTTTGATTGATCGAAAGCTTGCGAGGAAGCTGAGATTAATTGATTTTTCCAGTCAATAATTTGGTTTTGATGAACATCAAACTCAGAACTCAATTCAGCAAGTGTTTTTTCTGCTTTGATCGCAGCAAGTGCTACCTTAGCCTTAAAGTCGTTTGAATGATTTCTTTTTGGTCTACGTGCCATAAAATACTCCATATATTGAGGTTTATAACATCATTTGGGGAGCAGAATATCACTTATAGGAGTTGTTCAAATTTCCGGATCCATCTCTGTTAATATCGGCATGTTCTGTAATATTTACAGTTTCTAAAATGCACAAAATAAAATCACTGAATGTTATTAAAGCACAGTAGTTTACCCATTTACTCTGCATGAAAAGTAAAAATATGTGCAAATTGCCCACATTTAACAATTTAACCTACATAAATTTAAGCATTAAAAAATTGGCATAGCTCTTGCAATACAGCGCTCAAGGATTTTAATTGAATAGTAGGAGTGTTGAATATGAGCGTGCATGCAGAGTCGCCTTTAACAGAAACACCACTTTCACAACGTAAAGGCTTTTTCCCAATAGCCTTAGTGTTATTTAGTTTTACTTTTTTCACAGGAACTATGTTTGCTGGTGGAAAAATCGGGGTAGCTTTTGAGTTCACTGATATTTTGTGGATTGTAGCCATAGGCAACTTGCTATTAGGAGCTTATGCCGCGACCTTGGGATTTATTTCTGCACGTAGTGGCTTAAATACAGTTCTAATGGGACGTTTCTGCTTTGGCAACTGGGGCAGTAAATTATCAGACTTTATTTTAGGTTTTGCTGAATTAGGCTGGTTTGCTTGGGGAACAGCAACTCTGGCGATTTCACTTGGAAAAATATTAGGATTTTCTGACAGTTTACTCATTCCTTTGATGGTGCTATTTGGACTCGGTTTTTCCATTACAGCAATTGTCGGCTTTAAAGGACTTGAATATCTATCCCGTGTATCGATTCCTTTAATGTTTATTTTGCTCGTTACTTCTATTGTCTTAGCGACCAAAGAAATTGGTGGATGGACTGGTTTAACTAGTGTTCAACCGACAGAAACACTCACATTCGCAACAGCCATTACCATGGTATTTGGTACCTTTGCCAGTGGTGCAACACAAATTACCAATTGGACGCGCATGTCCAAGAGCGGAAAAATCGCGATTTGGGCATGTCTAGTGAGCTTTGTAATTGGTAATGGTCTAATGGTCCTAGCTGGCGCTTGGATGGCAATCGTTTATCAACAACCCGATATTGTAGAGGTCTTAGTTTTACAAGGGTTATCTATTGCTGCAGTAGTGATGCTTTGCCTGAACTTATGGACGATCCAAGGCCCAGCAATCTATAGTGTTTCAACTGCTGCTTGCCATATGGTAAGAAGTGAACGCCGTAAAACCATGGTGCTTGTAGCTGCTGTTGCGGGGATCATTTTAGCTGCTGCTGGTATGTATGAGCTATTGATTCCGTTCTTATTACTCCTTGGCGCAATTATTCCTCCACTTGGTGGTGTGATCATGGCGGATTACTGGATTCGTCATAAAGGAAAATATCCATTATTAGCTGAAGCAAATATTCCTAATTTTAACTGGATTGGTTTGATTGCTTATTTCACAGGCGCAATTGTTGCCTATGTATCACCATGGATTGCACCTATTGTGGGTATTGTGGTGGCATGTACCACTTATAGTGTGTTGAATTATTTATTCCCATTACGTCAGGAATCATCTGTCTTAAATAAAGTAGATGCAGTGGAGTAATGCGATGAATATGACCGTTCAAGATATCCTGAATCTACCTTCACTTTATCCACTAAAATTATGTGGTGGAACAGAAAATATTCATCGGCCTGTCCGCTGGTTCTATGTAGCAGAAAATGAAGGAATCGCTGAATGGATTGAGGGTGGAGAGATTGTATTTGTTACGGGAATCAACTATACCCGTGATGAAAATAATCTCTTAGGTTTACTTGAACAGGCATATGAACGAAATGTAGCTGCGCTTGTCATTATGACAGGTCAGGAATATATCCATGAAATTCCACCTAAACTTATTTCACGCGCAAATGAGCTTGGTTTACCGTTAATTGAGCAACCTTACAGTTTGAAGATGGTTGAAGTTACGCATGCGATTGGTACACAGCTAGTTCAGTTTTCTCAAGTCAAAAAATCGAGTGAAGATGTAATCTCTCAATTACTGACAGGGGATTTTCCATCGGTAGATACAATTCAACTTCGTGCCAAACAGTTAAAAATTAACTTACTTGGACGTCATGTGATTACAGTACTGCGCTTACACAATATTCATGCCTTGTTTCATACCGATACTAATGCTGTGCATGAAAATTATTTTTTCAGAATTAAACAACAGTGTTATGAAGCCTTGGAAAAATGGTCCAAACAGTGGAAGCAGAAAATTCCAGTCATCCGTCAGGGGGATCAGTTTAGTTTGGTACTCAACCTTGATGATCATGATATCGATGCGTGGAAAAAATCACTCATAGAAGTGATCTATCAAATGAGTCAACTTGATAATAAACTTAAGGTCTTTGCAGGGTTCTCAAATGAAGTGAATTCTGCAGTGGCATTTCAACGAGGATTTTGGGAAGCATCCCAAGCTCAGGAAATTGCTTTTGAAATGCAGATGAAAAATAGTATTTGCCAATATCGTGATTTGGGGGTGCTAAAACTTTTAAAAGCGATTCCGAACAAAAGCGTATTGCAGCAATTCATGCATGAAACCTTGGGTATTCTCATTAGCGATAAAAAGCATCCATTTGTACTACTCGAAACGTTAGATGCCTGGCTTAAAGAAAATGGCAACTTAAATGATACAGCCAAACGACTTGGTATCCATAGAAACACCTTAAACCAACGGATTCAAAAAATTGAATCACTGACAAATCAGGTCTTAACTGAGGCAAATTTCCGTCTAAATGCTTCAATGGCATTACTGATCTGGCACATGAGTCATTAATTATTTTAAAAGGAACCAACATGAAAATTATCAATGCAGTTTTACGTCAACAAGAAGGGCTATTTAGTATTATTTACAACAATGGCATCTTTGAAGCCATTGAAAAACAGGCTAGTCTCATTCAAACAGTTGATGTAGATACTATCGATGCACAACAACAATTAGTCATGGCTCCTTTAGTTGATCCACACATTCATTTAGATGCTGTACTCACTGCGGGTGAGCCTGAGTGGAATATGTCAGGTACACTCTTTGAAGGGATTGAACGTTGGGGGCAACGTAAAGCCACGATCACTTTTGAAGATACTAAACTACGTGCTTTAAAAACGCTAGATATGCTCATTGAGCATGGTATTCAACATGTGCGTACACATGTCGATGTCACTGATCCAAGCTTAACTGCAATGCGAGCTATGCTTGAAGTTAAAGAAGAAATCAAAGATAAAGTGAATTTGCAGATTGTAGCATTTCCACAAGAAGGTATTGAGTCATTTAAAAATGGTCGTACTTTAATGGAGGAAGCCGTAAAGCTTGGTGCTGATGTAGTTGGTGGCATTCCACATTTTGAATATACCCGTGAAAAAGGTGTAAGTTCAGTTCATTTCTTGATGGATTTAGCTGAAAAATATAACTGTCTGGTGGATGTACACTGTGATGAGATTGATGATCCAGCATCTCGCTTTTTGGAAGTTTTGGCAGATGAAGCACACGTACGAGGTATGGGGGAACGTGTAACAGCTAGCCATACTACAGCGATGGGATCTTATGACAATGCCTATTGTTACAAGTTATTCCGCTTACTAAAACGTTCTAAAATTAACTTTATTTCGTGCCCTACAGAAAGTATTCATTTGCAAGGAAGATTTGATAGCTATCCAAAGCGCCGAGGTTTGACCCGTGTACCAGAAATTGACCGTGCAGGCATGAATATTTGTTTTGCTCAGGATTCAATTCGTGATCCTTGGTATCCAGTAGGAAACGGTAATATTATTCGTATTCTGGATGCTGGCTTACATATCTGTCATATGCTGGGTTACGAAGACTTACAACGTTGCTTGGATTTTGTTTCAGATAATTCAGCCAAGACTTTATGTTTAGGGGATCAATACGGGATTGAGGTCGGACGTCCTGCCAGTTTTATAATTATGCCGGCTAAAAATGATTATGAAGTTGTTGCTAATCAAGTAAAAGCTATTTTAAGTGTGCGTAATGGTAAAATTATTATGCAAAGACAACAGGACCAAGTGAGCTTACTTAAAGTCGCAAATCTAGCTACGCCTGCATAACTAAATAAAAAATTAAAAAACCGATGTTTATACATCGGTTTTTTTATGTTATAGAGCTAATTTACTAAAGTTTTAAAAGCTAAGGGCTTTGTTGCACAAAGCTTTGAAAGACAAAGTCCCCCTAAATTCCTAAAACAACTTGATACGGTTTAAATCCTTCGAGTACCGCATCGGAAACTAAGTGGTTAAATGCGTCAGTTTTCCCATAAGCCATCCATTGATCAAGAGCTTCATAATAAGCTAATCGATTTTCAACAGTAATGACACAAGGTGGATAGCCAGCTTTTAATAATTCAAGATTCATTAAGAGGCGCGAGGTACATCCATATCGATAAATGGGTGAATGCCAACAAAGTCAGCATGTACTTTTGCAGCACGTTCGATAGGGTGAAGTGCATGTGCTTCACTGTTATACCAATCAATCAATTGAGCCATTTTATCATTGAGTAGGGTATAGTCGGGTAGTGTAGTTGTAGCACCTGAAATCAATACGTTTTGCTGGCGATATCGGCCAGCATTATCATCGTCAATATTCTTTAAAATGAGTTGATGGATATTGCGAATTTGCCATTCAAAAAAAGGTTCTTCCTTTCTAATAATGTCTTCAACGTAATAAATGGCATTTCTATGGTTAATTGCCTCGAAGTGCTCTCGTAAAGCTTTTCCACCGACAGTAATGCCTTCTAGTACAACTTTGGTTTCTAATAGAGTAAGTGTATTGCCTTCAATAGCATTGGAATGATAAGTCAATCGTACAATAAGGTCTTCTTGTAAATTTTTTACTATCGCAGGTGATAGGGGACGATGCTGATCTAATTTATTTTTTAAATCATCAATAATTTCAAACATTACCTTATCCCTGAATATATCTAAAAGAATGATACATCAAAAAAGAAAATCAAAGAAATGATATGTTATAATATGTCATTTTATGGCGTGTTCGATGTTGGTATAATCAGTACGCCACTTCAAATCCTGAATTTGGATTTGAATAAGATTTTAAAAGTGATTCAATGCACTAAATCTAATTTGGGTCAAAGATTTTTTTTATTTAATAAAATAGCTTTAGAATGAATAGGTTATGAGCTGAGTTCAATTGACGCCATCCCACCAAAATTAAAAAAAGCCTTAAATCTTATTGATTTAAAGCTTTTTTATTGCCAGTTTATAAATTCTTTACGACTTAAAAGACTACATCTTGTATCACTGCATCTATCACATAAAAAAATAAAAATTTCATGCAGTGGTGAATTTTATAAAATAAAAATATTCAAGATTTAAAATACATCTTATATGGCTAATTAATAAAATATATCTAGTAAGGAAAACTTGAAGCACTAACACGGAAAAGGGAAATTGCCTTCACAAGTGATTGATTCATACTGAAACTGTAGTAAACAGAGGACACTTCAGATGAAACATACACGCATTAGAACTTTTAATACAAAAGCAACTTACCCAGAACAAAATTTAGATAATGACTTATGCCAAGCAGTTGTCGCACGCGGCAGCACAGTGTTCTTACGCGGTCAAATTGGACAAAACCTAGATACATCTGAAAGCGTATGCATTGGCGATGCTTCGGGCCAAGCAGAACAAGCCATGTATAACATTAAGATGCTGCTCGAAGAAGCTGGCGGTGAACTTGAAGATATTTGCAAAATCACAATCTATATTATTGATCCGCGCTACCGTGAAGATGTTTACCGTGTCGTTGGCAAATGGCTAAAAGGCGTGTTCCCAGTTTCAACAGGTATTGTCGTTTCGGCACTTGCCCGTCCTGAATGGCTGGTTGAAATTGATGCAACTGCAGTTATTCCTGACTAAGTAAAAGGAGCAACGCAGCCTATGACATTTTCAATTATTGCCCGCTGTCATAAAACGGGGCAATTTGGAGGAGCGATCAGCTCTTCTTCTCCAGCTGTTGCATCGCGGTGCATTCAAGCCAAGGCCGGTGTGGGTGTTGCAACATCTCAGAACATTACAGATCCATACTTGGCAAATATTTTGCTAGATATGACCAAATATGATCTGGCGCCAGACGATGCGATTGCTGAATTGGTCAAAAATACCGACTTTATTGAGTATCGACAGCTGACGGTTTTAAATTTTGATGAAAAGCCTGCTGCATTTAGCGGCAAATATACCTTAGGTGTTCATTCTCAGTGCGTAGGGGAGCATGCTGTTGGTGCGGGAAATCTGCTTGCAAATGAAGATGTTCCTCAGGCCATGGTTGACGCTTTTCATCAGGCATCCGGCAGTTTGGCAGAGCGTTTGCTTATAGCGCTGCAAGCTGGTTTAGATGCAGGCGGCGAAGCTGGCCCAGTTCATTCAGCAGGTATTCTAGTAGTCGATAAACTGGAATGGCCTGTGATTAATCTTCGGGTTGATTGGTCTGAAACTCCAATTGAGGACTTGTATCAGCTTTGGAAAGTGTATGAACCGCAAGTTGAGGATTATGTTGCACGGGCTTTAGATCCATCCAGCTCTCCAAGTTATGGTGTACCGGGCGACGAATAATGCTTAGCCTGCGCTGAAAAGGACGCGGCATTGTTAAATCGAATTTCTTTACGTCAAATGCAATATTTTGTTGCGACAGCTGAAAGCGGCAGCATTATTATTGCATCTGAAAAAATTCACGTTTCTTCACCTTCTATTTCAGCGGCGATAGCCCACATAGAATCTGAATTGCAAGTACAGCTATTTATTCGCCAGCATGCAAAAGGCTTAATGCTGACCAGCATTGGCGAAAAAGTCATGCAGGAATGCAAATTCATTTTAAGTCAGGCCAGCAGCTTATATGCTTTGGCTGCTGACTTTTCAGGTTCTATCCGTGGGCCCTTAAAGCTCGGCTGCTTTACTGCATTTTCACCCATGATTTATGCAGAAATCATTCATGGCTTTGCCAATTTATATAAAAATGTCACTTTGGAGCTAAGTGAGGATGATCAGCAGATTTTGTTGAGCCAGTTGGCGCGTAATGAATTGGATGTCGCATTGACTTATGATTTAAATATTGATCATGACCTGATTAATTTCGAACCTTTGGCCGTGCTGCCGCCGCATGTTTTGGTCAGTGAAGCGCATCCTCTAGCAAAAAATGTGGCGGTGACTTTAGAAGAACTGGCAGAACTGCCGATGGTGCTTTTAGATATGCCTTTCAGTAATGATTACTTTATTTCATTGTTCCGTAAGCATAAGTTAAGCCCGTTGGTGGCGCATACTTCGCGCCATGTGGATGTCGTCCGTTCGATGGTAGCCAATAATCTGGGCTATACCATTTTAAATGTGCGCCCGAAAAATAATTATTCATTAGACGGCAAACGACTCGTCCGCTTGCGTATAGCAGGCGATAACCGTCCGATGAAAATTGGTTTGGCGACTGCAAAAAATGCAAATCTGAATACGGTGTCGCAGGCATTCATCAGCCGCTGCCGTGCATTCCTATCCAATCAATACATACCCGGTATGGGCGATGCGCATTTCTTTGATCCGCATGTTAAGACAAAGCCTGTACTGGAAGAGGCCTAAATAGTGACTGATGTAAACAGCATACAGCTGTTAGATAAATTTATTTCTTTTGATACAACATCTTATAAAAGCAATTTAGCGTTTATTTTTTATGTTCAAAAATTATTTGAGCAAAACGGTATTTTTACAGAACTGAATTTTAATGCAGAACAGAGCAAGGCTAATTTATTGGTCAGTGTGGGACCGCGTGATCAGGCGGGTATTCTTTTGTCTGGCCACTCAGATGTTGTGCCGGTAGAGGGGCAGCAGTGGGATTCGCCAGCCTTTGAAGCGACTCATAAAGACGGAAGAATTATTGGCCGCGGAACAGCGGATATGAAAGGTTTTTTAGCATGTGCCATCATCGCCATGTTGAAAGCTTCAAAATTAGAGCTCAAACGTCCGCTGCATTTGTGTATTTCTTATGATGAGGAAATAGGCTGTATTGGTGTACGTGGGATTTTAGATCAACTGGCTTCCACGATTATTTCCCCTATCTTATGTGTGATTGGTGAGCCGACCATGATGCAGTTGGCATTGGCGCATAAAGGTAAAACGGTATTCCGCGCCCGCTGCTGCGGTGAAGAGGGGCATTCGGCTTTAGCGCCTAATTATGTCAATGCGATCCATGTGGCCAGCCAGCTGGTGACTTCTTTGCAAACCATTCAGCAGAACCTCCGTCAACAAGGACATAAGGACGCTGGCTATGATATTCCTTACAGCACGGTGCATGTGGGTAAGATTAATGGTGGGACAGCGCTGAATATTGTACCGAACAGCTGTGTGGTGGATTATGAAATCCGTCATTTGGCGGAGGACAGCAGCAGTCTTATTCAAGAGCAGATATTAAGTCAAATACAGGATGACTTCCGCAGTCACATTGAGGTTGAAGAAGTCAACCAATATCCAGGGCTGAAAACCTCCAAAACCATTGAGGCGGTTCAGTTTATTCAAAGCCTGTTGCCAAAAGAAACCTCTATAGGCAATATTTCCTTTGGTACTGAGGGCGGATTGTTCCAAGGGGCGCTGCATTGTCCTGTGATGGTTTGTGGCCCGGGAGATATCGCTGTAGCGCATAAACCGAATGAATATGTAGATATAGATCAGCTGCAGCAGTGTGATATTTTCTTAGAAAAGCTTTATATGAGTTTAAGGGAATAATCAGCTTTGATTTATAATGCTTAAGTTATTTAAAAATAAAGCTTGTATTTATATTTGTTTTTAGATAATTATAAAAAGGTAACTACAGTGTTTATTATAAATGCCGTAGATGTGCAAATTTTTAAAAGGTCAGTTATCTGGCCTTTTTTATTGCTTAATTATTTCTGTATTAAGACCTCAATTTTTCAAAATTACTTATTCACTCAAAGTTCGCTATAACAAAGGAAATAGAACAGAATCATGCGAGTGGGGTATTGAATGGATTTTAATTGGTCTTATACATTCAGTTTGTTTTCACATAAAAACTTTTGGGCCGCAACTTGGACCGTCATTGAACTCAGCGTATTGGTTTGGGTGGTCGGCATTGTATTGGGCTTTGTACTGGCGTTGGGCAAACAGTCTAAATTCAAACCTTTGGCATGGTCGAGTGATCTTTATATTTGGTTCTTTAGAAGCTTACCGCTGCTGGTGCTGCTGGTTTTTGTTTATAACCTGCCGCAAATTTTCCCAGCTTCGAGTGTGCTTTTGGCGTCGCCATTTATTGCAGGTCTGATTGCTATGACTTTAAGTGAAGCGGCTTATATTGCAGAGATTCACCGTGGCGGTCTAACAGCGGTGCATAAGGGGCAAATTGAAGCGGGTAAGGCGCTAGGCATGAAATATTCAGGCATTCAGCGTTTAGTGATGATTCCGCAAGCCTTTCGTGTTGCGCTTCCAGCACTGGGTAATGAATATGTTTCCATTGTAAAACTCACATCTTTGGTTTCGGTCATTTCACTCACTGAAATTTTATTGGTCGGTCAGCGTTTATATACCCAAAACTTTTTGGTGATGGAAACCATGCTGGCCGTAGCATTCTATTATGTGCTGATCGTGACTGTCTTTGGCTGGTTGCTCGGCTGGTTTGAACGCCGTATAGATATTACGAACCGTAAACCAGGGATGCTGGCAGAAAATGATCCGCTGCTGCAGCTGCCGCAAGCTTCTGTGCGTGCGCGTAAAGAGATCAATACTGAACGCAATGGCGAATATGCATTGGAAGCTATTGATATTCATAAAGCCTATGGTGAGCATGAAGTCCTGAAAGGGATTGATTTAAAAGTGAAATGGGGTGAGGTCATTTCCGTTATTGGGCCATCGGGTTCAGGTAAAACGACATTTATCCGTACTTTAAATGGCTTAGAAAGCTTGAATAAAGGCACAGTCAATTTATTGGGTCAGCCTTTCTTAAAAGATCAGGAATTAACTGATGAATCGCCTGCATATAAACAGCAAATTGTAAATGTCGGAATGGTGTTCCAAAGCTTTAACCTGTTTCCGCATAAAACGATTTTGGAAAATGTCATGCTTGCACCGCTGTATCACAAGCGCGGTACGGTGCTGGATAACAAAATTACGGCTTTAGCGATGTTGGAAAAAGTCGGTATGAAAATGCATGCCAATAAGTTTCCGCACCAGCTTTCAGGTGGTCAGCAGCAGCGTGTGGCGATTGCCCGTGCGCTAGCCATGCAGCCGTCGATTATTCTGTTTGATGAACCAACTTCAGCATTAGACCCTGAATTGGTCAATGAAGTGCTGAAAGTGATTGAAGAATTGGCACAAGAAGGCTTAACCATGATTATTGTGACCCATGAAATGCGCTTTGCTTTTCAAGTATCTGATCGTGTAATGTTTATGGAAAACGGTCATGTGGTATTAAATGATACACCAGAAGCATTAATGCAGTCTGATAATGAGCGGTTCCAAAAATTTATTGCCAAGGATTAACTTTTTATAAAACCTCTAAGTAGTATTTCTATTTAAATTAAAGAAAGCAGTCATTATTGGCTGCTTTTTTCATATTTTAATCGCTAAATTTTAAATTCTATTTTTATAAAGCTTTGCATAAAAAAATCCAAATCGGATTCTGTATATGTTTGTTCTATCTTCAAATGACAGATAAACATAAAGAGTTGGGTGGATGGGGTATGAAAAATAAATCAATGTTCATTGGGGCTATCGTTGGCGGTTTACTATTGGCTGGCTGCTCGAAACAGTCAGAACCAACTGCAGATTCGGCAGCGCCGGTAGCAGAAAAACGTTTGGTCACTGTAGGTTCAGACCTGACTTTCCCTCCATACGAGTATTTGAAAGATGGCGTGCCAAGCGGTATCAGCGTTGAAATCATGGAAAAGATTGCTGAAGTTGACGGTAGCTATAAGGCCGACTGGGTGGATACACGCTGGGCGAATCTGATCCCTGGTTTGAAAGGCGAAAAGTACGATATTTTATTTTCATCTATGTACATCACGCCTGAGCGTCTTGAACAGATTGATATGATCCCTTACTACAAAACAGATATTTCATTGCTGGTGCGTCATGATTCCAAGCTTGCACCTAAAGGGCCAAATGATTTGTGCGGTGCTGTAGTGGGCGTAATGAAAGGTACTGCGTTCTCAACTCAGGCACATGAAATTTCAGCGAAAAATTGTGTAGCAAATGGTAAGAAAGCGCTGATGATCCGTGAGTTTGAAACATCGCCGCAAACCACGCAGGCGCTATTAGCGCATGCTGTAGAAATCCAATATGACGATGCCGCAGTCATGAAAGCGGCTGAAACTAGCTTAGCTGGCAAAGTGAAGATTACGTCGACAGAACAATTCTTCCCGACAGTAGGAGGTATTGGCATCCGTAAAGGTGATACCGAAACGTATAAGCTCGTTGAGGAAGGTTTGAATCGTATTAAAGCCTCAGGCGAATATGAAGAAATTTTGACTGCATATGGCTTAAAAGCACCGACTGAAGAAGACATTGCAGCAGTCATGAATAAATAAAAGCGAATAGGATGAGCAAATGTTAAATCAAAACCAAATTGAACAATTTCACCGTGACGGTTTTTTAGTTGTCGAAAATGTCGTAGATGCTGCGGAATTACAGGGTCTACGTCAGCAGTTGGAAGCATGGATTGACGAAAGCCGAGGCTTTGCAGAAGCTTATGGAGAAACCATTGATGGACGCTCGCGCTTTGATGTCGATCCTGCGGATCACAGCTCAGAACATCCTGCACTGCGTCGTGTTAGTTCTCCGACGGAAATTTCAGATGCATATTTTGAAACAGCCATTCATTCTAATATGGCGCAAATGGCTGGAGAGCTCATTGGAGGCAGCGGCACCCGTTTTCACCACAGTAAAGTAAATGCTAAACTGCCGCATACAGCGACCACTGTGAAATGGCATCAAGATTTTCCATTCACGCCGCATACTAATGATGACATGATCACAGCGTTATTGATGGTGGGTGAGGTGACAGAAGACAATGGCCCGCTGCAGGTGATTCCGGGCAGCCAAAAGGGCGAGTTGTATAACCATTGGCAAGATGGCCGTTTCACAGGCAAAGTGGAAGATGAAGTCGAGGCGGAGCAGTGCCAAAAATTTGTGTCTTGCACAGGCCCTGCAGGCTCAGTCTGTTTCATGCATACCCGTTTGCTGCATGCATCTGGTGCAAATAATACTGAGTTGCCGCGTTATTTATTCATTACGGTATATGCAGCAGAAGATGCGGTTGCATTGTCAGATAACCCGCTGCCAAGCGTGCACCAAGGGCAATTGGTTTATGGACAAGAAAGCGGGCAAGTACGTATGACAGCGAATCATTTGAAAATGCCGCAAAAGCCCAAGGGGGCCTCTTTCTTTGTACAACAAGCCGGTTTAGAAATGGCTTAACGAATTTAGAACGAGAGTGAAAAAAAGAGCTTCAATTGAAGCTCTTTTTTATTGTTTAAGTTTTCTTAGTCCATAAAGCTTGGATCTTCAGCTGCCAAAATTTCTTTCATTTCTTCGAAATGTGCGATGCTGAAATCTTCAATTTTTTCCCAATCCTGCGCTGTTTTTTCTGCCACAGCATCATCCAAAATATTTAAGGTTTGGCCAGTGGAATAGGCATGAATCAGGATTTGACTTGAGCGCTCAAAGGTATACATATCATCAAAAGCAAGGCCGATATCATGTGAGCCGATCAGTACACCGTGGTTGCCCATCAGCAGTCGGGTATTGGTCTGCAGCAGCTGAGCAAGACGCTGACCTTCAGCGATCTGATCTGCCATGCCTGAATAATGTGAATCATAAGAAACACGGTTAAAGTAGCGTGCGCTGTTTTGCTCAATCGGCAGCAAGGTCGGATTTTTTAGGCAGGAAAGCGCAGTTGCATAAATCGGGTGTAAATGCATGATGACTTTAATATCAGGGCGCAGCTTATGAATTTGGCCATGAATGGCCCATGCGGTTGAGTCTATTTTGCCTTTTTCAAAACTGCCTGCATCATCAGCATGGACCAAGATTAAATCACTGGCCTTTACCTTAGAAAAATGTACCCATTTCGGATTTAGTAAAAAAGATTTTCCGTCCTCTGAAACAGCGGCACTGAAGTGGTTGGCGACTGCCTCATGCATGCCTAATTTTGCACTCAAACGCAGTGCTGCTGCGAGGTCTATACGAATTTGCTGTTCTGTTTTCATCATATTGCTCTGCTTAGAATATGAGAAAAGTCTATTACTGTTTAATCAAAAGCTTGCATCGCTTTTTTTGGAGTATTGCGTAGGAATTTCAAAATTACAATCTCGAAAAATCTCACGTATAACAGTTCTAAAACGTACATAAAGTACTCAAGGAGTATTGCAGTGAGTGTAATGTTAAAAGTGAAACCATTAGTAGCAGCGGCATGTTTGGTTTGGGGTTTAACTGCATGCAGTAAAAGTGCGGATACGGCATCATCAGCGGCATCGGCTTCTGATGCGGCAGCTGCAGGCCAGACCTATCAGATAGGCAGTGATATGACATTCCCGCCATTTGAATATATGGAAAATGACAAACCTGCTGGTTTTGACATTGATGTAGCCAATCAAATCTTTGCACATTCAAATGCTCAAGCAAATTTTATCGACAGCCGTTTTTCTAACTTGATTACGGGTTTGGAAGCGAAAAAATTTGATTTAGTGATGTCAGGTTTATACATCACCAAAGAGCGTTTAGAAAAAGTGGATATGGTTCCGTATTACATGACGACAGAGGCTTTGCTCGCATTGGCGGATTCTGAATATCAGCCGAAAACCCGTGATGATTTATGCGGTAAAACAATTTCTGCGCAAAAAGGCTCAATGTTCCCTGAGCAGCTGCGCCAAATGTCTGCAGAAAGCTGTGTAGCGAAGGGTAAAGCGGCCATCACCATACGTGAGTTTGATACCTCGCCTGAGTCAGTGCAGGCGCTGCTGTCTAAAGCAGTGGATGCGCATTATGACGATACCAGTGTAGCGATGAGCACTGCAGAAAAGCTGAAAGGCCGTGTTCAAATCAGTTCGACAGAGCAATTTTTCCCAGTTCTAGGCGGTATTGCGATCCGTAAGGGAGATACAGCCATGCTGGAAAAAGTCACCCAAGGTTTGGATGCCATGAAACAGTCTGGTGAATTTGACAAGCTGCTGGTGAAGTACAACTTGCAAGCGCCTAGCGCTGAAGAAATTGCGAAATACATGCCGAAATAGGCATAGATCGATCCTCTATTTTCATTCTCCTATTTTCCTAGCTTCGTTTAAAGCGAAGCGCTGCAGGGGCTTTTGCAAAAAAGCCCGCAGTACACACTTGACTTAACAACAGGTATAGAGATTTAAATAATGCAAAAGAAAGCTTTAAATTATTGTGTTTCATTGTTGCTGTTGGGGTGTGCGGCTACACCTGCTATAGCTGCAGATTTATCCATTGGGGATCCAAAAACTGACTTAGGGGAATTAAAACTCTCAGGTTTTTTAAGAGTGAAATACCAAGACAAAAGCTGGACGGAAAATGATCATAAGTTGACCTTCGATGCAGCGCGTATCAACTTGGACTATACTTCACCGAAAATTTTTGGTCATTTAGAGTATCGCTGCTATCAATATAATAAGCTGTGCGATTTTTCCACATTGGTCGATGCTTATGTAGGTTATAACATTAACGACAGTCATTTGATTCAAGCAGGTTTGCAGCCTGTGCCGTTTGGGCCGGGGCGCTTTTGGGAAAGCAACTATTATGGCGGTGTCATTACACAGATTGGCTTAGAAGACGTACATAATGTCGGGCTGAAATACCAAGGCAAGTTTGATACAGGCACGCAAGTGGAATTGGCTTACTTTACTGGAGATGGCGGCAGCTACAGCGGCCCTTATTCAGAAGATGCCAGCCGTTACACTACAAACTTCGTTAAACCTGAAGATTCAAGCCTGACACATTTAGATGAACAAAATATGTTTATTGGCCGTGTAAAGCAGGAAATCCGAAGTCTGCCGGAACCGATGAAAGGGAACATTGGTGCATCGTATTGGCAGTCGGATATTGAAAACAAAACCAATGGCCAAACGGGTGACCGTCAAGCATGGGCGGTATTTGGCAATATGAGCTATAACAATCTGGGGTTTGGCTTAACACTGGGTAAAAATGAAATGGATAACAAAGATCCGCTGACGCCCAAAACATCTTTAATGGGTTCATTTGATGATAATTTTATGGTGGCAAATGAGGGGATGTTCTATACCGCAGATGTCAGCTATAAGTTTAAGAATGTAGGCAAACTGGATGCGGTTATGCCGTATGCCATGTACAGCAGTTATGTGAAGTCTGAAGACGGTTATGACGATTCATCGCGTAATTTACTGGGAGTAGCGGCTTATTATAAAAACATGAGCTTTGTGGCTGAATATATTATGGGTAAAAATGACTTCCTGATTGGCGGCCCGAGTAGCTCGTATGCGCAAGGCGGCGATGATGATACGCATGAACTGTTGAATCTGCAGTTCTATTACAATTTCTAAGTCAGATACTTTCGATTAAACTCACACCGTATAAAGCAATTTATACGGTGTTTTTATCTGCCTGAAATTTAGTTTTTGCAGTGCTGTTCAGGATACGTGTGGAATTTACGTATCAAGTTTGGTGAATTTTGTTTCAATCGCTGAATATTGAGTTCGATGATGAATTACGAACAAGCAGAAATGAGCAGGAGGTATTTGAAAAGCTTCATATCACGAAGTACGGGATCAGACTTTATCTGAAAATTTGCATTAAATTTTGTTGCGCAAATTAAAATGGTTTCGGGAGAGTTTGCAATATCAATAACTACTTGGATATCGATTACTATTTTATCTGGACACTTTTGTTTGCTTTATCTTTGAATGGGATTACACAAAACTGTGGAATATTGATTAAAATTAGGCTTATAACAGTAAAAACCATGGAAAAAGCACCATTGAGTAGAATAGTGCTCTTTGTATTTGTGTAAGATTTTGAAATTTATTGATAAAATAAATTGATTTCTTATAACGTGTATTATGTTTATTTTAGGGAAATAACTAATTTGAAAGGGATTTTTAATGGATCTTTATCATAGAAGAGTGCTTTTAATTGGAGGATTTTTACTATTTTTATTATTATTAATTTTTAATATTTTATTTTCTATCTTTGTATCAAAAATGGTAGATAAACAATATGAACAAGGAAACTTTAAAGTCGGAGAAATTTGTTATCTCGGTTATAAGCCTTATTCAAGAAAATCTACAGGAGCATATACCTCGATAGATAGTTATTATTTTTTAGTTGATGGTTTAAAGAGCCAGAACTTCGTTAGACCCTATTTTCCATTTAAAAAGCAATTTCCAAATTTTATAAAAAAAATGGATAGAACAAAATGTTATAAAGCTGAATATTTAGAAGTAAATATTTTCTTCTACAAACAGAGGGGGATATATCAATTAATTGATTTTAATGACTTTATTTTACGGGTTTATGATGAACCCTCTATAACTTCTAAATGAATAATTCTATGAATCGAGCCTTTTATCATCGATTGAACATAATGGCGATTATACGAAATGCGGAAGTTAGAACCAATTTAAATGGGACAAGTTAGATATGATTCACTGCCATTAATTTGTTAGATTTTAGGTCCATCATTAGAAGAATATGCAGAATAGTTTCAAAGCTGTTAACACTAAAATGAAGGAATAAAAAAGAGGCGACCAACGCCTCTTTTCAGTTTTATAAATTAAGCTACCTCGCCTAAACCTTTCGGTATGCCGTTACGACCTGGGAAGTCTTTCGCAAGCTTGCGCGCATTTGGCATTTGCAGCCAGAGGCGTAAAAGTTTGCGGCGCTTATCAGCTTCATCATAATCTTCAAATGAAGTGCGCGAATGCATGACACAGTAGTTATTACAGAACTGAATATCGCCCGGTTCTAACATCATATCGAGCCTTAAGCTTGGATCATGGCTAATTTCATCAAAAATATTCAGGGCATCCATTTGTACTTGGGACAGTGGAACGTTTCTGCGGTCATGGCCTAATTCAATATAATAGCGTAAGTAGCGGCAGGCCAATTTACCGTCAAAATAACTGAAAATCGGACTCAGTGAAGGTTCGGTTTCTCCCAAATGGTCATACCAAGCTGGGTGATAGTAATAGCCTAAGTATTCGGGATATTGTTCTAAAATACGGTTATAAACCGTAGATGAGCTGACAATGCTGCTGAGGCCGCCAGTTTTAGCTTTACGAATTGAGAGCAGACCAACGACATCACTTAAGTCCGCATGGTAGGGCAAATAGCTGTTGGTTTCATAAACACGGGTCATTTTTTTGCTTTTATCACCTATGTTTTCGACATAACCAATGAGGTCGCCGCGTGCATTTTGTGTCACGCTGTTTCCCATGTATAAACCCATCAAATAGTAAATATTGCTCATTTCAAGTTCATTGTATTTTTCTGGGTCTAAACCGCGAATCACAATGAAACCGTAGCCGTTTTCCAATTCATTAGAAATATAGGCAATTTCCTTTAAAAAAGCGTCATCCTGAATGACGACATCCGATTTTACAAAATTGGGCGCAGCTAAGTTTTTTGCCGCCAATACTTGCAGGCTGTGATCAAAAATGCTTAATACATGTGGTGATAAGTGGTAGATCCAATCGGTTTTTTCGGCAATCTCTGCCCCGATCCATGCACACTTATCTGTAATTTTTGATTTTAAAATGGTGGTCATCATATCCTCAATTTTGAAATGGTCAGAGCAAAGCTGAACAGAGATTGAATGAAAAATGCACACATAAATGGAGAGAGATTCATGTGTGCATAAAGGTAGAAATTAGGCGGTGTTTTTGAGTAGATTTTTATCGGTTTGGTATTCTTGGTATTTACGTTGAATATCAATGTGTTCAGCGATGTATTTAGCATCATGCCAAACGCCCCAAATAAAGCTTGAACCGCGACCAGTCAAATAGGGCAAACCAAGGAAATAGATCCCGCGTTCATCTGAAATGCCTCGTTTATGTTTCGGTTTTTTTTGCTCATCAAAGGCATTGACTTGCAGCCAGTCAAAGTCATAACTGAAGCCTGAAGCCCAAATGACGCTCGTAATGTTGGCGGCTTGCATATCCAGCTCTAAAATCGGCTGCGTTACGCATTCTGGGTTAGGCAGCAGCTGACGCGCTTGCGGTTCAGCAGGCAGGTCGAGGCCATTGGCACGCACATATTCATCTGCTTGGTCGTAAAAGGCATGCAGCGCAGCATCACCAGATTCAAGGTTTTGTTTCAGGTCAGCTTTGAATTGAATTTTTTGACCGTCAAATGAATCGGTCATGCCCAATAGGGTAATGCCTTGTTTTGCTAAGGCGCGGAAATCAATATTTATACCGCCATGCGCGCCGCTTACGGCTAAACCTTTGAGCGGCCCTTTATCTGTACGCATAAAGTCCCAGCCGCCAAGTACGCCTAGCCACCATACATTGTCACGGTTGCGGTAAGTACGCGGCGGACGTTCATGTTGACCGATAGATAGATAAACTTTTTTACCAGAACGGTTGATTTCATCTGCAATCTGCACACCAGAAGAACCTGAACCAATCACTAAAACAGCACCTTCAGGCAGCTGCTGCGGGTTTTTGTATTGGTCTGAATGGATTTGGTAAAACTCAGGTTTTTGCAGAGCGACGGGAGGAATCACTGCTTTTTGAAATGCGCCTGTTGCTGATACTAAGCGCTGCGTATAAATCGTGCCTTCGGAGGTTTCTACTGTAAACCCAAGGCGCTGATCGGTTTTATAAACTTTGAATACTTCAACACCGGTATGAATCGGCAAGTTAAACTTTTCTGCATAGTTTTGGAAATAGTCTGCGACTTGGTCATGATGAATAAAGCTGTCAGGGTCCGCGTCAAATTCCATATTTGGAAAGCGGTCATGCCAGCAAGGGCCATTTGCGACTAATGAATCCCAGCGGCGTGTACGCCAAGCTTCAGCAATACGGTTTTTTTCCAAAACGACGTGAGAAATGCCTAGCGCATTTAAATGCTCACTCATCGCAACTCCTGCTTGGCCTGCACCCACTACAACCGTATCCACAGTCAAATTATTTAATTTCATATTATTCATCCTTCCTACATGCACGCTGGTGTAAGTACGCTGTATTTAGCCCAGTGCTGAAACTTTTTCCGTTTCATACCTAGACATCTGTTTCGATGAATTGACTATAGATAGTGGTAAAGAAAAGAGAAAATCATATAAGCAAAACAAGTGCATCAAAAAAACCGAATTGCTTGCACAGCGTGATTTTCATATAAAAGGCACAAGAAATTTAAGTTTGTAATTTTGATTTATTGTTCAAAAAAACAGTTTTAAAACATTGGTTGGGCAATAAATCATTCAGTAAAGAAGGGTACAAAATGAAATCACGAGCAGCTGTCGCATTTGGTCCAGGCCAGTCACTGAAAATTGTAGAACTGGATGTTGCTCCGCCGCAGGCAGGAGAAGTCTTGGTTAAAATTACCCATACTGGTGTTTGCCATACCGATGCTTTTACGCTGTCAGGTTCAGATCCTGAAGGTATTTTCCCTGCGGTGCTGGGGCATGAGGGTGCGGGCATTGTGATTGAAGTCGGTGAGGGCGTGACCAGTTTAAAACCTGGTGATCACGTCATTCCATTGTATACAGCTGAATGCGGCGAGTGCTTGTTCTGTAAATCAGGTAAAACTAACCTGTGCGTGTCGGTACGTGCAACACAAGGTAAGGGTGTGATGCCAAACGGTACAACACGTTTTTCATATAATGGCGAGCCTATTTACCATTACATGGGCTGTTCAACCTTTTCTGAATATACAGTTGTGGCTGAAGTTTCTTTGGCTAAAATTAACCCTGAAGCGAATCCTGAACACGTTTGTCTGCTGGGCTGCGGGGTAACAACAGGGATAGGCGCAGTGCATAACACAGCTAAAGTGCAAGAAGGCGACACGGTTGCGGTATTCGGTTTAGGCGGTATCGGTTTGGCAGTGGTGCAAGGTGCGCGCCAAGCCAAAGCAGGCCGTATTATTGTGGTGGATACCAACCCTGAAAAGTTCAAGCTTGCAGAAGAGTTTGGCGCAACAGACTTTTTAAACCCTAAAGATTATGAACAGCCGATTCAGCAAGTGATTGTGGAAATGACAGGCTGGGGAGTTGATCATTCCTTTGAATGTATCGGTAATACCCATGTCATGCGTTCGGCGCTTGAGTCTGCACATCGTGGCTGGGGACAGTCCGTGATTATTGGTGTAGCAGGAGCAGGGCAGGAAATTTCAACACGCCCATTCCAGCTGGTGACGGGACGCACGTGGAAAGGTACAGCCTTTGGCGGGGTAAAAGGCCGCAGTCAGCTGCCGGGCATGGTAGAAGATGCGATGAAAGGAGAGATTCAGCTCGAACCATTTGTGACGCACACCATGGGCTTGGAACAAATTAACGAAGCTTTTGATTTGATGCACGAAGGAAAATCGATTCGTACCGTAATTCATTTTAGTGAATAAAGTTTCAGTCTTACCTAAAAGCCCTGAATGATTCAGGGCTTTTTTGATTGTGGATTCAACTGTCATTTAAAAAATGCATTGAGTTCACTCATTTTCGGCAAGTGATCAAAGCTTTGATCTGCTTCAGAGGGTATTTGCCATGCAGTTTTAGAACTGAGGCAAAAGTTTAATCGGGTTGATATGGCAGGGCTTTGATCTAATAGGCCGAGTGGAATCCAGATCCAATCGGTATTGCGTACAGTATTTGGAAGTGGAGAGCCACAATGAGAACAAAAGCAGGAAGTAAAACCTGAAGCTTTATAAAAGCTTTGAATCTGTTCTTGGCCTTGGAGCCATTGAAAAGCGCTGCAGTGGATAAGTGATGCGGCATTTGCACCCGTACCGCTTTGTTTACGGCATAAACTGCAATGGCAATGATAAATGGTATGGATGTCTTGCAGTATCTGAAATTGGACATCGCCGCATAGGCAGCTGCCGTTATAGCTCATGTTTTTGCTGATCTTGTTATATATGAGATTTATTTTTAAGTTTTTTACACATTTTTCGCAAGTTCATAAGCGCATAAAAAAAAACCAATGCTGAAAATGGGTCAGCATTGGTATCAGGAGGGACCTTTAAAAATTAATGGTCAAGCCATGAACGGAAATTCATCCTCAGGCAGGGCATCGCCTGTCTGTAATTTGTCGATCAAATGCGGATATTGTGGAGAGGTTTTTCCGCCTCGATCGACATAAACGGCATCATCGCCTAACCAGCGGAAAGAGACCGCACGGCGTGCATGCTGTTTCGAGCTATTGCCTGGTGCGCCGTGTATAGTCCGAAAGTCAAAGGCAATCGCATCACCGGGTTCCAGTTCCCAGCCGAGAATGCTGTAGTCCTCACGGTGAGCGTCAATATCTGGCAGCATCTCTTCTTTAGCGCCTTCATGTTCATAATATTCGCCATTAAAGCCCTGAGCTTTAAAGTGTTTGCCCCAGAGATGTGAACCCGCCACAAACTCAATACTGGACTCGCGTGAAATCGGATCAAGCGGAATCCATAAGCTTAAGGTTTGCTTTGCATTTACAGGGTAATAAGGCGCGTCATGATGCCAAGGTGTCACTTTTGCTGAGCCAGTACCTTTTACCAAAACATGCTCATGAAACATACGTACCGCTTGCGCATTCATAATGTTTTTTACAATATCGGCCGCGGGGCTCTTACGAATAAATTGGTCAAAAGCCTCAATTCTCTGCCAATTGCAGTAGTCCGCCCAAAAGCGGCCCTCTGTTTGCCCCGGCGTATAGTCACGAAACCATTGACCTGGGTTTTGTTCATTGACGGCAACGCCTTGTTCCAAAACATCTATCCAATCTTTAAAAAGACCGCGCAGAATCACTACGCCATCTCGTGCAAATATTTGCTGCTCTTCTTTGAACATGAACGGCTCCTGAGAAGTAAATACCTATATGCCTATCATCAAAACTTGGGGGAATGATGATGGAAAAAATATAAGCTTTTGCCTGAGCAGACGAAATTCATCTTTTTCAAATGAGAGATTTGTTTTTTTGGAATTACGTTGTAGACAACTTGTATCTCACTTTAATTAATCTTTTGTTGATATTCTCAATTTTTCCAGAACATTGACATCGTAGAGGTCTCCTGTTCGAGTCTGGATATACCTACCAAGATTTGTTGTTAAGTCAACACATTAAAGCCCACTGTAAAAGTGGGCTTTTTTATTGCAAAAAAATATTTATAGAATTAAGCAACTTTTATATTTTTTGTCATTAACTCTACACCCGTCGCTTTCTGAATGTGTTCCAAACTTACATCTTTAGCAAGCTCAACAAGCTCAACTCCAGCAGGGGTAATATCTAAAACTCCAAGGTCTGTGATCACTCTGTTGACCACACCTTTACCGGTTAATGGAAGCGTACACTGTTTTAAAATTTTGGGATTGCCATCTTTTGCTGAGTGCTCCATGAGAACAACAATTTTTTGTACACCTGCAACCAAATCCATTGCACCGCCCATACCTTTGACTTTTTTACCCGGGATCATCCAGTTGGCTAAGTCACCGCTTTCTGAAACTTCCATCGCTCCTAAAATTGCCACATTGACATGACCGCCGCGAATCATAGCAAAGGATTCAGAACTGGAAAAAAAGGCAGCACCTGAACGTGCCGTCACCGTTTGTTTTCCAGCATTAATTAAATCTGCATCAACGGTTTTTTGCGTTGGAAACTCACCAATACCCAATAAGCCATTTTCAGATTGAAGCCAGACATTCATATCATTAGGTATATAATTTGCAACCAGCGTTGGAAGGCCAATTCCTAAATTTACATAGAAACCATCTTCAAGCTCTTGTACTGCGCGCTGCGCCATTTCATTACGTGTCCAAGCCATGATTTAAGCCTCCACTTTTAGGGTCATTTGTTCAATGCGTTTATTGGGCGCAGTATTGAGTACCAAGCGGTTGACATAGATGCCGGGTAAATGGATATCATCTGGATCTAGCTCACCAATTTCGACAATCTGCTCAACTTCAACCACCGTCATTTTGCCGGCCATTGCACATTCGGAATTAAAGTTTCTCGCAGTTTTCTAAAGATTAAATTGCCAGCTTTATCTGCTTTATAGGCTTTAACCAAGGCAATATCTGTGGTGATGGTCTGTTCTAAAATATAGTCTTTACCGCCAAAGTTACGGACTTCTTTACCTTCCGCAATTAAAGTACCGACACCCGTTTGAGTAAAAAAGGCTTGGTCGCGAGGTCTTTAAAACAAACCCATTGCAGAGTAATGATTAACTATTACTAATTTTTGTTGCTTAATACAGATTTTAACAGTGGTTACTTTTTTGGTTAACTCAACTTATAAACTCAGAATAATATTCATAAAAAACATATATATAAATTCTTATGTGATGCGTAATATACGCATCACATAATAATGCTTATTTTTGATATAATTTAGATAATGGGGATCATTATGCTGGTTTATAAAAATTTATGAGTCTTACGGAAACACAAGTACGAAAGTCATATCCAAAAGAAAAAATTTACTTTTTAGCTGATGATGATGGTTTAAGCTTAAAAGTCGATCCTAATGGAAAAAAGTCTTGGAGTTATCGATATTCAGTTGCAGAAACGGGTAAAAGACCACGAGTCACTCTAGGTACATATCCTGAGATGAATCTCAAAGAGGCTAGAGTGGCCAGAGACTCCTATAAGGCAACTAAATTTTCTACACAAAATTTAGTTCAGGAGAAAATTCAAACTTTTAAAGTTGTTTGTGAAGAATGGTTAGAGTTTAAAACAAATAATTCATTTAAAGATCAACCACGTGGTGGTGTAATCCAATTGGCGAATGCATGTTTAATAAATGACATTTATCCCGTTATTGGTGATATAGATTTTAGCAAAATTAAAAGAACTGATTTAGTTAAGGTAATTAAGCAGATTGAAAATAGGGGAGTTAAGGAACCTGTAAAAAAAGCGTATAGCTATTTAAATCAAATCTATGATTTTGCAGTTGCAATGGGATACTGTGATTATAATCAAGCTTATGGTCTCAATAAAATATTATTGAAAGGGAAATTAAAGAAAAATTATCCCTATTTAAAAGATGAAGAAATTTCTAATTTTATTCTTAGAATAACTCAACTAAATACAGATCCAATTATAAAAAAAGCAATCCTATTTAAATTATATACTGGAGTCAGGGGGGCAGAGTTATTGTCTGCAGAACCTCATCATTTTGATTTTGACAACAAAATTTGGAAAATACCTGCTTTACATATCAAGCAATATCGTCGAAAAGTGATAGCAGGTTATGATATTCCAGATTTTTTAGTCCCGTTATCATCGCAAGCGGTGAGCATTGTTAGATCTGCACTAGAGTGGTCACAAGGCGATCGTTATGTTTTTGCCAGCCCAAAAATTAAAGATAAGCCATTGCATTTTAACACAATAAATTCAGCCATTCGTAAGATGGGATACAAAACAAATGAGCTATCCTCACACGGTTTAAGATCAACATTCAGTACTATTTTAAATGATTCTGGCTTATTTCAAGATAGTTGGATTGAGGCTCAGCTTTCACATGTAGATAAGAATAAAACACGTGCTAGTTATAACCATGCAGATTATATTCAACAAAGAGCTGATATGATGCAGTGGTGGGGTGACTATTTAGAAAATAAATCAAAATCTAGTTTATAGGTAATTTAAATTAAACTATTTTGATTTAATAATAAATTTTAAACCAAATGCATTTAACAACTTATTTATAGAATCTAATGTTGGATTACTATCAGGTTGCTCCATTTTCTGTAAAGTCTGTGGTGCTATTTTAGTAATTTTACTCATTTCATTTAATGTTAAATGTAGTTCTTTTCTAATGTATGATGCAATCTGGTAAATTTGCCACTCAGGATTGTTATTTATATTTTCTAATACTTGTAAGCGTTTATTCATTTGCTCGATTGCCGTCATAGGCTTATAACGTTTATCCATTAGAAAGCTCCTGAATCTGTTGGCATATATTCAATATACGATGATGACTATTTTGTAAAATCTCATCATCTATATTTATTTTTTTCATTTCATCGAGCAAATTTTCATACAGTGGCAATTGTTGAATCATTGTATGTTTAATTTCAGTTGAATCTATTCCTGTACATTCTTCTATTTGCGTTATGACAGATCCCCATATAGGCATTACTCCATGGTCATCTTTTTCCCAACGTGTAGTACGTGCAATTCCGTCAGGATGAAGCCACATTGGTGCAAAATCGAAGAGGGGTGTTAATTGAATTGTGCCGTCATTTAAACGTTGAATTGCGGTATTACGGGTATGATTGTCTTTATTTCCTAATGCAACATTAGCGATATCTCGTTTCAAATATTCAAAAATTTCAGCTTTTGGTGATGAGCAACATTCCATGATCAATGTACAGATTTGATTATGTGTCATTTTAACGCCGAAGCCAGCTATACCACTTAAAGAGGCTAGGCTTTCTTGTGCAACTCTTTCGACTTTACCATTGATAATTTGGCGATCAAAACGTGGAATAAATAGCGTTCTCTGGTGAAGTTCCAAGTCCTTGAACACTCTTAGACCTAAATACCGAGCTATTTTCATGTAAATTGCTTCATGTAACAGTATTTTTTCCAGTTTTTGATCATTTCCACGACTAAATTTAACTAGCCAATGCTTTGCTGCTAGTTCATCTGGAAGACTGTGATCTAAATAAAATAGACCATCATATCCTTGTGTTAGTAATAGTTTAGGCCATTCACCTTGAACACCTGAAGAACCAGCAACAAATAAGCCATATGATGCAAGTGACTCAATGAAATCTTCTTTCCTTTCAATTATTTCGCTTAGGCTAAATCCACGAGGTTTCACTGTCGGAAAATGATCTTGAAGCCAGTCATAAGCTTCTTTAATTCGTAGATTACCAATAGGATTACCTGCCCCAGATTTCAGTAGGGGCCAATCAGCTTGTTCTTCTGCATTAATTGAAAAACCCAGCTGATTTAAAAGCTCCTTTCGCCCATAACCTTGAGGTAGCAAGTCCATGAGAAATGCTGGCCATTGGTTTTCTAAGTTGTTTTGTACATTGACTGGAAATTGGAATGATAGAGCATGACCATCCCTTAAATCCATATGTTCAATAGCATATTCAAATAAGTATGACGTTCGTGTAGATGCTCTCCAGCCTTGCTCTTGACTAGCAATTAATTCAACGATAGCGCAATCTTGCCATTCGTTATTTTGAAAAATTTGAAGTGTGCAATATTGATTCATATATGTATTAAAATAAAATATTAGTTTCTATTTTGGCTATATTTATTTATTATAGTAGATATATATTAAATTTCCTACTCTGATTTAAAATCATTTAATTTGCACTATAAGCAATCATTTTAAACGTCATAACTTGTCGTATTGCTAAATTACTAACTTCTTTATGCAATTTTTTTGATTAAATATTCAAAAGGAGAAAATAAATGGAATAACTTAATCCATCTGATCTAAAAGCGATTCTACATTCAAAAAGAGCAATTCTGTATTATTTAGAACATACCCGTGTCATGCAGGAAGATGGGCGTGTCTTATATCTGACTGAAGCTAAGAAAAGTTAGACAAATTGTTGTACAACAAGATAAATCTGTTGATGACGCACTGGACATAGCATTTAAAGAAATATATTAAACTTATTAAACCTAACTTAATCTAATTGGACTTTGTTGCACAAACCTACCTCTAAGGGCTTATTCAGTAATATAATACTCATAAGCTCACACCAAAAATCTATCGTACAACCAATTGTCCACCTACAATAAAGCCTTGATCAATCGAGGAAATATATCAATTTGGTTTGATGCAGCGATCCAATGGTTGCTCCGTCCATTGATAAACACGGGTGAAATCAAACCTATTCTGATGCAGCAATCCAATGCTGCTTAATGATTAAATTCCTATTTCGTCTGTCTTTACGCATGGTCACTGGCTCTGTTCAAAGCCTGATTAAACTATGCGGTCTAGATTGGACAGCACCAGATTACACTACACTTTGTATAAACCTGAGTTCGATGAAATCCACTTAGCCTTTTAACATATTTTGGAAAGTTGGCTTATCTATATATTCATGGCATGGGCGTAGAGCGTGATTTTAAAATTGCACAGCAATATTTGGAAAAAGCGGCCTTGCAAGGCTATGTCGAAGCACAAGAACAATTGGAGAATATTCACGCATTTTTAAATACCAATTAATCGCGATGCAAAGCAGTAAGGTGGTATGAAGAGACCTGAAGTTTAGTTTGATGGTCTCTATATTTTTTTAATGCAGAAATAAATAGAGTAAAAATAACATAAAGAATTAATGTGGAAATTTGAATTTTTACTTACATAAAACCCAACAAAGCAGGCAGTTTATGCCTAGAAAAATATGAGTTTTTTTGATTAAATACCCCGCATATTTTATAAAAATCTGATTTTAGATAATAACGATGCTGAACAATATATATTCTGCAATTGAAAAATTGGGCATTAGTCCACAAAAACGTGCTTTGCACATTCAATTTTCCAATACCACGCTGAATGAACAAGTATTCTTGCAACGTATTGATGGGGAACATGCCTTAAGTGAAGGTTTGAATGTTCAGCTCATCTGTCTCTCAACTTCTGCCACCTTAGAACTCAAACAATTTATTGGTACACAAGTCGCAATCGATCAGGTAACCGATGCGGGTCAACTTTTTCGTATTACCGGGATCATTACAGAAGCATTTCAAGGCCAAAGTGATGGTGCATTAACGCTATATAAGTTGACCTTAGAAGATGCAACGGCATTGTGGCATAAGCGTCGTAATAGCCGCGTGTTTATGAATAAATCGGTCAAAGATGTGGTCGAGATTATTTTTAAGGAATGGCAAAAAAAGAGCCCACTTTTTGCAGCGAGCTTAAGTTTGGACTTAAGTGGCTTAAAAAAAGAGTATGACGTTCGACCATTCATGATGCAAAGTAATGAAACCGACTATGATTTTATTACCCGCTTATTACGCAGTGAAGGCATTCATTGGTTGGTTGATGAAGCTCAATCTTTTGTAACATCGTCTGCGACACCCATAGCAGCCCAAAAGCTACGTTTGATTGATGATAATAGTCAATATCAAGCTTTGGAGCGACGTAATATCCGTTTTCATCGCAGTAGTGCGACTGAAAAAAATGACAGTATGACCAGTTTTATCGGTCAGCGCAGTCTGCAGCCGACGTCGGTACATGTGCAGCGGTGGCAGGCGGATGTGCTTGAACAGGACGAGGGTGGTGGTGCAGTACAAAGCAAGCATCTACATAGTCAAAATCAAGATAATGCGAGCTTAAGCTTAGAGCAGGCATGGCATGTGAGCCCTGCATGGATACAAGATCTGAATGGTGAAGATGCTGCAACTGCCTCTAATAGTGCTCAAGTTGAACGTCTCAATCAAAATTTTAGTGATTATTATGCGGCTCAAGCCAAACAATTTATTGCTAAAAGTACCGTGCGTGATACACAAGTTGGTTATTGGTTCAAATTGGATGAGCATCCAGAGATTGACCAGCATCGTGGTGCCGATCAAGAATTTTTGATTTTATCTAAGTCTTTTTATAACCAAAATAATTTACCCAAAGATTTGTCCGATCAAGTTACACAGTTAATCCATCAAAGTCAGTGGCAAGTCAAACAAAGCGATGCGGATGAACGCCAAGCCAATACCTTGGCTTTGCAACGTCGAAATATTACGACCGTTCCTGAATTTAATCCACTTACACATCGACCAGTAACACATCCACAGCGTGCCAAAGTTGTGGGTCCTGCCGGTGAAGAAATCCATGTGGATGAATGGGGACGGATAAAAGTCCGTTTCCTATTTACCCGTTCCGATGATCATGGTCATGATGGCGGTGCAGGTGCGAATAATAATGACACAGACTCGGCTTGGGTTGATGTACTGACGCCTTGGGCCGGCGAAGGTTATGGCGCACGCTTCTTACCTCGAATTGGTGAAATAGTTGTCGTTGATTTCTTTGATGGAAACATTGACCGACCTTTTGTCGTGGGTCGTATTCATGAAGCGCAGCGTAGTCCCACTAAATTTGACAATAAAGGACAATTACCAGATACCAAAAAACTCGCGGGAATTCGTTCTAAAGAAGTGGCGGGAGAGGGATTTGGTCAATTACGCTTTGATGACACCACGGGACAAATTAGTACGCAGTTGCAAAGTAGTCATGGTGCAACACAACTGAATTTAGGTCATTTAAGTCATCCTAAAGAAAAGGCTGAGAGTGAAAGTCGGGGTGAAGGTTTTGAGCTGCGGACCGATCAATGGGGGGCAGTACGAGCTGGACAAGGTTTGTTGGTGTCGACTTATAAACAAGATGGGGCCGAAGGTGAACACCTAGATGCGGAGATTGCCAAGAAACAACTTGAAGGTAGCCAAACCAATGCTAAGGCATTGAGTGATATTGCTAAAAACCAAAAAACCGATGAAATAGAATTAGTTGAGCAGCTTAAAGCCTTTGCGAGTGAAATTGAAAAAGATATTGCGAAATTTAAAAAAGCCATACTTTTACTCAATTCGGTCGATGGTATTGCGCTGAGTACACCGGAAGATATTCACCTTTCAGCAACCGGTATGATTAATCAGGTTGCTGGCGATAGTATTAACCTGAGTACCCAAAAAAATATTGTCGGTCAGGCGCTAGGTAAAGTCAGTTTATTTGCAGCGCAAGGTGGCATTAAAGCCATTGCAGCACAAAGTAAAGTCGAAATTCAGGCACAGTCAGATGCATTGGATATCTTGGCGAAGCAAGGTATCACCATTTCTTCGACTGAAGATAAAATTGAAATCACTAGTCCCAAAGAAATCGTGATTACGGGTGCATCTTCCCAAATTACTTTAAATGGCTCGGGAATTTTTGCTAAGACAGGCGGTAAATTTGAAGTAAATGCAGGGCAGCATCTATTTAAACCAGGATCGAGTGCTAGTAAGTCTGCACAACTTCCTGCTTCTAATCCGATGAAAGGGGCCTTAGAACTGCTTAAGAGCTATGGTGGTCAAGATTTCTTTAGCGGAACTGGATTTAAAGTGATTGATGCTTTAGGTAAACAAGTTTCAGGGAAACTCGATGGCAATGGCTTTGCACAAGTTACAGGCATTGCACCGGGACCCGCGAAAGTGGAGTTTGATAAAGATCCACGCAGTGCGTGGGATCAGTCTAGTCACTTTAATCGCAACTATGATTGGGCGGAAAAAGTGGTACCAGGCGCTTCGGACTTTTTACAAAATACATTGGGTTCGTTGGGGCAAAATTTAACATCACAGTTAAAAGATAATCTCTTTAATTTAAATGCAGATTCTTTAAAAAATATAGGAAAAAATGCATTAAAAGATGTTGGTGGACAAGCGTTAAATCAATTTAAAGACCAAGTCACCAACTCTGCACTATCTGCAATTTCATCGAAACTCAACTTGGGGCTTTCTGCTTCACAAATGGCAAGTTTGGGTCAGGGTGCACAAGGCTTATCAAGCGTATTAGGTGGAAGTGGAATGAGTAACGGCATCGTTTCTGGGTCAACTGCTGCCGCAGTTCAGAACTCACAAGCAACCATTGATAAGGACATTGTGGGCCGTAAAATTTCTTATTCCACACGCGCATTGACCTATACAGAAACCATTCGAGAAGGCTCTGCAACGCCCGCGAATGTGACAGCTGCACCAGTCGCGGTGCCTAAAGTGCCTGAAATAAAAGTAGCAGAAGCGGCACCAGCACAAGCGATACCAGTCCTTGCTAGTGACGATGATTGGGTAGATAGGAAGCAATATTCAAGCCCTTATCTCACTTATAGCGAAACTACACGACCGAAAAAGAACAATGGTTAGCGTTTGCTAAAGCTAGCGTCAAACACAGTTTTAAATATTTAGAATTTGAGTAATAGGTTTTTACATGACAACTGAGCAAAATGTTCAACAAGAACAACAACCGACAAATAAGCCAGCGGTAGAACTGGCAATTTTCAATTTAGAGAGTGTGACGCATACTGAAGATCATAAGTTTATTGCACATCAAATTCAGGATTATTTAAAAGCGTGTGGTAATACAAGTTTAGAGCAGTTAAAAGCCAAAGCAAATGTCCCTACTGTAGCCAATATTTTTGCACTTTCAGGTGCGGTGTTGGACTTACTATTATTTGCAACCGATCCAGAACAAGGTGATGCCGCTGTACAAAAAATAGCAGTGCTGAGTATGAACCTGATAGGTTTGTATTTAGAACCTAAAGCTGAAGCTCATGTACGTATGGCTTTACGTCCTTTACTGGGACTCATGGCTGAATGCTTATATCCGCAAAATGGTAAGATCAAAGAAGCTGATATCCATCGCATGTCTTTGCATTTAAATGCACAAATGGCAGGAGATTTAGAAAAGTTTCTGACTGAAACACAGGCCAAACTACCTAGCCTGCTTTCAGGTGCGACAAATTTAGGAACATCAATATTAAACACTTTTGCAGCACCTATTCAGTCGGGGCTGGTTTCACCGACTATTAGCTTTGGTGCAAGTGCTGAAAAACGAGATCCGGCAGAACAATTTAGCAATTGGGCAAAACCGCTGATTGATTTAAGTAAAACCAGCGCACTTGCTAATATGCTACCTAAAATAAGGAAAGAACAAACAGGCACGCTGCTACAAACTCAAGCAACTCAGGCATTGAGTTCATTTCCAAATGAAATTCAACGTCAAGCTAACGCAGGTCTAAAATACAGTTTGGCATGGCTAATTCAAGAAACCTTAAAAGCCATTAAAACTCAAGGTAACAAAGCCAATGCCAGTGTGCCGATTAATCAAATTGGCGAGCATGAGCAGCATACGACGGGCGATACTTTAGAGTTTTTAACTTTACAGGCTGATGCGTTAAATGCTCCACCCTGCGATGGAGCAGACTCACAGACTATAAAAAGTATTAGTTACTCAATTGGTGCTGAACGGGTCCAACATGCGGACTTCTATTTACCGAAAATAGGTTTTTCTTTTATACGCCAATATAACTCACAAATGGATGAGTTTGATCAAAGTATGATTGGTGCACGTTGGATGATGCCATTTTCCAATATGATTCAACAAACTGCCAAAGGTTATCTATTTATTGATAGTAAAGGACGAAAGCACCAACTGCCAGCTTCCATTACATTTGAAACTTATGAAGTTCCCTATGAGGGATGGATTATTCAGCCCCTTAAAAATGGAGAATTGATTTTGGATTTTGGAGGTGAATGGCACTCTCATTTCCAAAGCTTTGATGAAGGGAGGAATTATTATTTAGTCAAAAAAACGAATGTGACCTCTCAAGAGGAAATTTTTCTAGAGTATCTTCTCTTAGATCATCTGGCATATTTAAAGGCTATCAATTTTAAACTAAAACAAGCAGAGTATCAGTTGAAATTTGCTTTTAATGAGCAAGTTAAAATTATTGCTGTTTTTCTAGATGATAAAGCTGAACCATTAGCACGTTATGAATATGATACTCAAGGAAATTTAATTAAAGCTATTGATCAAAATGGCTATATAAGAACTTACGAATATAACCAATTTCATCAACTAATGCGTTATACAGACCGTACAGGGCGTGGACAAAATATTCGATATGAGTCAACTGAAGCCAAAGCTAAAGCGACAGAAGAATGGGCAGATGATGGCAGTTTCCATACCAAACTAAAATGGCATCCGCGCTTACGCCAAGTGGCGGTTTATGATGCTTATGACGTTCCAACTTACTATTATTTCGATCTTGATGGGTTTACTTATCGAACTCGATTAGCGGATGGACGTGAGTCATGGTATAGCCGTGATAGGAAAAAGCGTATTACTCGGCAAATCGATTTTGATGCGCGAGAGACTCAACAAGAATATAATGATCAAGATCAACTTGTTAAAATTGTTCAGCCAAATGGGGGGATAATTCGTTTTGCATATGATAAAAATAATATGCCAATTGAAATTAAAGATGCTGAAGGTAATATTTGGAAACGTGAATATGATACTCAAGGTAATGTTAGTAAAGAGATCAACCCTTTAGGTCAGATTACACAGTATAAATATAACAATGATAATCAACTGGTTGAAGTCATTGATGCGAAAGGTGGTATTAAAAGAATTCAATATAATGAATTAGGGCAAATGACTTCATATAGTGATTGCTCAGAAAAAATTAGTTACTGGGAATATGATAAAAATGGAAAATTACTTTCTCAAAATAATGCTGATATACAGAAAGTACAATTTATCTACAATAGTAAAAATAAAGATCAGCTAGAAACAATCATTTATCCTGATGGGTTAAAAGAACACTTTAAATATGATGAAGAAGGACGTTTGCTTAAGCATACTAATACAAAGGGCTTAGTAACACAGTATCAGTACAATCAAGTTGGCTTGTTAGAGCAGCGTATTGATGCCAATCGACATAGCATAACTTATCAATGGGACAAACAAGGTCGCATCCAAAAGTTGATTAATCAGAATCAAGCAGAATACTTGTTTGAATACAACCCGTATGGATATTTGGTACGTGAACAGGCCTTTGATGGAGAAGAAAAACACTATATCTATAATGAAAGTGGGCGATTATTTCAAATCCGAAAACCAAATATTCTGACCCAATTTAGTTACTATACAGATGGGAAAATTGCATCGAAAAGCTTTACCCATTTACATACAGGGCAGAAACAAACGGAACAATTTGACTATAACCTGAATAGCCAACTGAGCCGAGTCAGTAATGAGGTCAGCCAAATTGATTTCTATCACAATGCACTTGGACAATTGGTGAGAGAACACCAACATTATAAAATTCCAGGTCTTAAACCGATCACAGCAGTATTAAGCTATGAGTATGATGAGCTTGGAAATTTAATTAAAACAATTCGACCTGATGGACAAACATTGAATCATCTTGTTTATGGTTCAGGGCATATTTATGCAATTGGTTTAAATAACCAGGAAGTTGCTTCATTTCAGCGTGACGATTTACATAGAGAGACAACACGACTATTGGCAAATGGGCTCATTCAAACCAAACAATATACTGATGTAGGATTACTGAGTTCTCAGTTCATTCAACCTGAGCAAGAAACCCAAGACTATTTACAATACCAAGCATATAGAAAATATCACTACGATCAAAACTATTTGCTTAGTCAGGTTGAAGATAGTCGTTTGGGTAAGTTTAGTTATCAATACGATCCTATTGGGCGTTTAATTGCAGCTCAAAATTTACATAAAACTGAGAACTTTAGCTTTGACCCAGCAGGAAACTTGATAGATTCTGATTCGATATTAAGTTCAACACAAATTAAAAATAACCTTATTAAAAGTTATAAAGGTAAACACTACCAATATGACGCTCAAGGTAATGTGACAGAGATTATTCAGGCTGGTAAAAACCTTAAGATGACTTGGGATAATCAAAATAGACTTATTCGAAGTGATAATAATGGTCTAGTTACAGAATATGGTTACGATGTCTTTGGCCGCCGACTCTATAAAAAAACATCCAATGAATTAACATTATTTGGTTGGGATGGAGATTTAATGATATGGGAGTCTGTCAAATCTGCACAGATAAGTTATACAAAGCACTATATTTATGAACCTGATAGCTTCACTCCCTTATTACAAACAGGTTATAAGGATTTCATTCAACTCATAGAAACTCCTGATTATCAGGAGTATCAAACAAAGCCTTATTCTATTTATAAAGACCCAGTATGGAATAGTAATACTCGCAAAAAGCGTACTGATGTAGAGCAAATCACATTTTATCATTGTGATCAGGTCGGAACTCCACAAACCATGACCAATGCCCGCGGTGAATGTGTATGGGAAATTCTCCAAGACACGTGGGGAACGGCATTAGAAATTAAAGCAGTAAATCAAGATAATCCATTTGAACAAAATAATTTACGTTTTCAAGGGCAATATTATGATCAGGAAACAGGATTGCACTATAACCGCTATCGTTATTATGAACCACATAGTGCGAGATATATAACTAAAGACCCAATCGATTTATATGCAGGTTTAAACCATCATGCCTACGTATTGAACCCTACTTTATGGGTGGATGCACTTGGTTTATATCCGACTTATGGTGGACAATTCATAGGTTTAAGTCCGCAAGCTGCATCCAATTTAGAGTATGAAGCTTATCGCAATTATGACTGTTGGTTAAAAACAGGTGAAACGTGTAGGCTTCAAGCTGCTCCTTTATTTGACTATGTTTATTGTTCAGGTGGTGTAGGTCCATTTGCGTATGCAGAGATCACGAACTTACATAATGGTAAAGTCTTTCAAGTAGGGGCTGCTTCAACGCCAGATGCAAAAGGAGCGAAAGCAATCGGTCGTAACGCGATTTCGGTAATTGATGGTAGTCGAAAATTAGGTGCTTCTGATCTTTCTAAGTTAAAAGGTAAATTTTCAGCAAGCTGTATGGCAGGTTATATATTTAATAAGCCTGCTGAAAGATCATCTGCTAATAGTACAGATCAGTTTTTAACAGGATTAGCAGGAAGTGCTAGTGGTGGAATTTGGGGAGTAAGAGCAGGTGTCGTACTTCCACTTGATACAGGTTCAAGTTCTATTAGTGATAAGGTAAAAGCATATTTTACTTCAGATACAATGAAAGGTTTAGAAGTTGGTATTGGTACACCCGGTGCAGATTTTAATTTTGGATATGGGGTTGAAGCACAAGGTAGAACCATTACGGGAGCGATTAAGGACTAAATATGAAATTAAATAAATTGAGTTTAGCAGCTTTTATGCTTTTCACATTCACTGGTTGCGGTGGAGGGGGAGGCATTTATCCACAGCCTTCAGATAAGTATCCATTTGAAGTAAAAATGAAAGCATTGTTAGGCGATAATCTTAAAATTGTAAACTCGTTGCGTAAAGCAGAAGTTCAAATTTCTTCTTTTAGATTTGAAAAAGATCCCAATAAATTGAAAAAAGTAATTAATCAATTGGAAAAAGATGGTTGGGTATTAAAGGGGCATGGACAAGGGGTAGATACATATTGTTTAGGAGCTAATAATAGTATTAATATTGTTAGCCCTACTGCAATTGGTGTTTATGATTATCAAGGAGGTAAACTAAATATAACTGATTATAATTCTGATGCTATATCTTATAGTTATAATAAATGGGGCGAGGATTTGTGTGAATGATTTTTGGAAAATTATATTAATTTCTTCCTTATTAATTCAATTAGGTTGTTCTAATGGAGTACATGAGCAACCTTCTAATAAATATCCATTTGAAGAAAAAATGAAAGTATTATTAGGGAATAATCTTGAAATTATAGATTCTATAAATAAATATGAAGCACAAGTTTCTTATTTTGAATTTACTAAAGACTCTAGGAAATTAGATAAAATAGTCAGGTATTTAGATAAAGATGGATGGGTGTTAAAAGGGCAAGGGCAGGGAGTTGATACATATTGTTTAGGTCCAAATAATAAAATTAATATAGTTAATCCAATTTTTGGAGAAATTAAAGATTATAAAGGTGGGGAGTTAAAAATAACTAACTATAATGTTAATACGGTTTTGTATCGTTACTATAAGTGGGGGGATGATTTGTGTGAATGATTTTTTGAAAATTATATTAATTTCTTCCTTATTAATTCAAATAGGTTGTTCTAATAGAATATATGAGCAGCCTTCAGATAAGTATCCATTTGAAACAAAAATGAAAGCTTTATTAGGTGATAATCTTAAAATTGTGAACTCATTGAGTAAAGCAGAATTTCAAATTTCTTCTTTTGATTTACCCCAAGAAACTAATCAAATAGACAAAGTAATTAGTCTGTTAAAAACAGATGGATGGATATTGAAAGGAAAAGGGCGGGGCGTTGATACTTATTGCTTAGGGAGAAATAATAGAATTAATGTTGTTATACCAACTTCTGGTGGACTTTATGATTTTAAAGGTGGGAAATTAAAACGAACAGATTACTCTGTGAATGCTGTTTTATATTCCTATGATAAATGGGGAGATGATATGTGTGAATAAATTCCTAATGAAAAAAATATTTTCAGTGCTAGTTCTGCTTTTTTTAATATTGCAAGTAGGTTGTTATAAACGAACGGCTTTGTTGCACAAACCTATCTGTAAAGGCTTTTTCAGCGATATAATTTTCAAATGAAGAAGCCTACACACAAAATCTATCGCACAACCAATTGGCCCGCATATAACCGAGCACTCATGAGTCGCGGAAATATTGCCATTTGGTTTGATCCTGCTACGCAATGGTATGCGCCATCAAAAGGCAAACAAGGGCGAAATCAAACCTACTCCGACGCAGCTATCCAATGCTGCTTAATGATTAAATCCTTATTCCGTCTATCTTTAGGTATGGTCACTGGCTTTGTGCAAAGTCTGATTAAACTTTGTGGATTAAATTGGACCGCACCAGATTACAGTACGCTTTGTAGAAGACAAAAGCATATTGATATTGCAATCAGCTACCAAAAAAGTAGCGATGGGCTGCATCTACTCATAGACTCTACAGGCATGAAGTTTCTAGGTGAGGGCGAATGGAAACGCAAGAAACATGGACCTGAATATCGTCGCCAATGGCGTAAGCTGCATATTGGTATCGATGCTGAAACCCTGCAAATATGTGCCATTCAACTCACTACAAACAATGTGAATGATTCGCAAGTGCTCGGTGATTTAATTTCTCAAATTCACTTAGATGAACGAATTGATTCGGTTTATACCGATGGAGCTTATGACACTAAGAAATGCCGTCAGGTCATAGCAGATCGGCAAGCGCATGCGGTGATTCCACCTAGAAAAAATGCGAAACCATGGAAAGATACAAAGATCAGCTCGCTAGCGCGAAATGAATTACTTCGAACGGTTAATCTTGCGAAGCAGTGCTTCTCAGGCAGGACATTATGGAAAAAATGGTCCGGCTATCATCGGCGAAGTTTGGTTGAAACTAAGATGCATTGCATCAAGTTATTAGGCGATAAACTCAGTGCAAGAAAATTTGATAGCCAAGTCAATGAAATTCATGCACGTGTAGCAGTCCTCAACAGATTTACGGAATTAGGTCGACCACTTACCCAAGTTACGCCTTAAATTTGGCTCAATTAGGGGGGCTTTGTATTTCAAATCTTTGTGCAACAAAGCCGTGATCAGGTTGAAAAGCATGGAGTTGATAAGTAAATGAATATTATAAAATACAAATTATGTATTCTTTTTGTTGTTTTTTTTATTGTATCTTGTGGTATAAATCCTGCGATAATTGTAAATAATAAAAATGATTTTATTAGTGGTTGTATAAATTCAGGTGAGTTTGGAGAAGAAATATGTGAGTGTGTATATAATGATTTACAGAAAAATTACAAATATAATTTCTCTGAGGATGAAAAAAATCTTGATCCGGGAAGTATAGATAATAATATTTATAATCAGAAAATTATAGAGGTATATGGGAAGTGTAATGATTTTTAAATTTCTTAAAAATGGTGGTGGTTTTTCAGTTGTAGTCTTATATTTAATATCTACTATGCTTTATGATTGTGTAT